>JAXFZW010000040.1:0-3273 GCA_034184645.1 Clostridia bacterium
GCAACCGGCTGTTAACCGGTTGGTCGTAAGTTCGATCCTTACTGTGGCCGCCATATATGGCCTGTTGGTGAAGTGACTTAACACATACGCCTTTCACGCGTACATTCATGGGTTTGAATCCCGTACAGGTCACCATAATTGGAGCGCTAGCTCAGCTGGGAGAGCATCTGCCTTACAAGCAGGAGGTCAGGGGTTCGAGCCCCTTGCGCTCCACCATACATAAAGGTTGATACGAAAGTGTCAACTTTTTATTTTTATATATTATATTATAAGGAAAAAAATTCGTCAAGTTTTTTAAGGCCGATTATGTTTTTAAAGCACATAAAGCAAAGAAAAAAACTTTATTATATAGCGCGAAAGAGTTTTTTTGTAAAAAAATAAAAAATATTAAAAAAAGTTATTCAAATTACTTGCATTTTATGCGTAAATTTGGTATATTACAATAGCGATGGCAAGTTCGGGAGCATAGCTCAGCTGGGAGAGCATCTGCCTTACAAGCAGGGGGTCATAGGTTCGAGCCCTATTGTTCCCACCAATTGCCCATCGTCAATATTTTTATGCGGGAATGGCTCAGTGGTAGAGCGTTGCCTTGCCAAGGCAAATGTCGCGAGTTCGAATCTCGTTTCCCGCTCCATTTTTTTATTTAAATACTTTAAGGCGCCATAGCCAAGTGGTAAGGCACGGGTCTGCAAAACCCTCACCCCCAGTCCGAATCTGGGTGGCGCCTCCAAAGTTGCCGGGATGGCGAAATTGGCAGACGCAAGGGACTTAAAATCCCTCGGTGGCAACACCATACCGGTTCAAGTCCGGTTCTCGGCACCAACAAAACCCGTAGCATTTTTGTTTGCTACGGGTTTTGATTTTTGCGTTAATCTAATATTGTTTAACTTGCTTTTCGCCTTGCCATACACTATAATTTTAATAATGAAAAATTTTTATGAAAGAGTTTATAAACTCGTTAAAATAATACCAAAAGGCAAAGTCACCACTTACGGAGAGATTGCAAAAGCACTCGGTTCGATTAAATACTCCCGTGCAGTCGGATACGCCCTGCATGCAAATCCGTATTTTGGGATCGTCCCCTGCCATAGGGTTGTAAACAAAAAAGGATTACTTGCCGCAAATTTTGTTTTCGGAACGGCGGAAGTTCAGAAAAAACTTTTGGAAAACGAAGGCGTAGCCGTAAACTCCGACTACGCCGTGGATTTAAAAAAATATCTTTTTACTTTTTAATTTTACTCAATAATTCGTCAATTGCCTGCAAATATCCGTCAAAACCTTTGCCGGATATTTTTTTAAACGCATAATAGGAAACGTAACTTGTTTTTCTGAAATCCTCCCTATTATCAACGTCGGTAATGTGAACTTCGACCGTCGGAATACTTACCGCTTTTAATGCGTCTAATATAGCAATACTCGTATGAGTGAACGCTCCGGGGTTTATTATAATTCCGTTAAATTTTTTATATGCCTTTTGTATAAACTCAACTATCTTTCCTTCGTAATTTGACTGAACGCATTTAACTTTAACGTTTTTTGTTTTAGCATATTTTTTTATTTGCAAAGTAAGTTCATTATATGTTTTTTGCCCGTATTTGTCCGGTTCACGAACCCCGAGCATATTTAAATTAACACCGTTTATCACAAGAATTTTCATATTCTTTTACCACCTTTTTTGCAATCTCAGATAAATCTTCGTCGTTTGTTACTTCGCCGTCCTTTACCGACTCGTAAATATCTTTTCTTTCTTCATACAACTTATTTACGCCGAATTTTTGAGACAAAGGCCTATCTTCACAAGAAAGCAAGTTTAAATCGCGCTTAATATAAATAAGTTTTCCGTTAAGTTTTAATGCTCGAACGTTTTCGCTTCGCAACATAGCACCACCGCCCACAGAAATAACCGCTCCGCTAACGGTAGCAAGTTCGCAAACAACTTTGGTTTCAATATCTCTGAACTTCGTTTCCCCTTCTTCCTTTATAATATCGGAAGGCGACCTGCCCGTTTTTTCAAAAATCATCTTGTCGGTATCAAAAAAATTTCTCCCGGTTTTTTGGGCAATTTCGTTTCCAATAACCGATTTTCCGCAGGCCGGCATACCGTATAAAACAATATTGCCTTTATCGCAATAAATTGATTTCAATATACAGTCCGCTTTTGCATTATCCGAAAATCCCGTCCATATTTCTTCGGCTTTTAATGCTTGATGAACAAGCATTTTTAAGCCGTTAGCATATTTTATACCGAGTTTTTCTGCTTGCAAAGTAAGTTCGGTCCTTAAAGGGTTGTACACGCAATCGGCAACAAATTCTAATTTGTTAAAAAGTTTTAAATCGATAGGTTTTTCAAATACGTTTGGAAACATACCTACCGGTGTGCAATTTACAATTATTTCGGCATCGGGGAAAAGTTTAGCAACATTTTCATAGTTCACTTCCCCCACTCTACTGACGCAAACGACCTTTTTTGCACCTTTTCTATTTAATAGATACGCTGACGTTTTATAAGTACCGCCCGAACCTAAAACCAATGCTGTTTTGCCGCTGACTTGTACCCCGTCGAAAAGTTTATCAAGACCATAGCAATCCGTATTGTAACCGATGAGTTTACCGTTTACTTTTTTAACCGTGTTGACGCTTCCGATTGCTTTTGCCTCGTATGATATTTCGTCAAGAAAGTTCATAACCGTTTGCTTATACGGGATAGTTACGTTAAACCCGTCGTACGAGTTATGTTTAACAAATTTTTCAACGTCGTTTGGTTCTACTTCAACAAGATCGTAATTATAGCCGGCTTTTTCGTGAATTATCTTTGAATAACTGTGCGGCAACTTTCTGCCGAGTAAACAAAATTTCATAAATTTAAACTATCTCTTTATAAGTCCCAAGTAGAACAAATCTATCCGAACTGTTTTCAAGTTCGGTAATAAGTCCTAAAACCTTTTCGTCCGAAATATCGCCGTCAAAATCAAAATAAAAGGTGAACTCAAAATTTGTTCCGACAATCGGGCGTGATTCAATTTTGGTTAAATTCAGCCCCAAAGCCGAAAACCTTGTAAGCACCCCGTTAAGACTACCCGGTTTATGTGACAGCGTAGTCATTATGCTAATTTTATCACTACCCTTTTTAATCTCCAAATCTTTGGCAATTAAAATAAACCTTGTATAATTGTTAGGGTTGTCCTGCACAGAGCGTGCAAGAATTTTAAGTCCGTAAAGTTCGGCACAGTCCGGCGAACACAAAACCGCCACGGAATCGTCTCCGCCTTCCGC
>JAXFZW010000041.1:0-2901 GCA_034184645.1 Clostridia bacterium
TAAGACCGCCGTCAATGTTTTTCATTGCCATAAGTTCTTTTGCGTTGCCGGGTTTCATACTGCCGCCGTATTGAATACGGAGTGATTTAGCAACTTCCGCACCGAAAGTTTTTCTGATAACGCTTCTGATGTATCCGATCGTCTTGTTGGCATCTTCCGCAGTTGCGGTTTTGCCCGTACCGATAGCCCATACAGGTTCATATGCGATAACTACGTTTGTAAAATCGGTTATTCCGTCAAGTCCTTCTAAAATCTGTTTTTTCAAAACCCTGTTGGTTTTATTTTTTTCACGTTCGGTAAGAGTTTCACCGACGCAAACTATGGGCTTTAATCCTTTTGCGAGTGCGGTTTTAACTCTCTTGTTTACGCTTTCATCGGTTTCACCGAAGTATTGACGACGTTCGCTGTGTCCGATAATTACGTATTCAACACCGATTTCAAGAAGCATATCGGCGGAAATTTCACCGGTGAAAGCACCGCTTTCAGCCCAAGCAACGTTTTCGGCACCAAGATGAATTTTGCTGCCGGCGATTGCGTCTTTAACAACCCAAAGATCGGTATAAGGGACGCAAACCACGACTTCGGGTTTTGATTTAGCCACGAGCGGTTTAAGATCGTTGATAAGAGCAACGGCTTCCGCTGCTGTTTTGTTCATTTTCCAGTTGCCTGCAATAATAGGTTTTCTCATATTTTTATTTCTCCGAAAAAATTAGTTTTTGTCGTTAAGGCATTCAATACCAGGGAGTTTTTTACCTTCGAAAAGTTCAAGCGATGCTCCGCCACCGGTAGAAATATGCGTCATTTTGTCTGCATAACCGAGTTGTGCTACCGCCGCTGCCGAATCGCCACCGCCTATGATAGTCACGGCGTCGGTTTCGGATAATGCTTTTGCAACAGCGTTAGTTCCCTTAG
This sequence comes from Clostridia bacterium, assembly GCA_034184645.1. GTDB lineage: Bacteria > Bacillota > Clostridia > Christensenellales > Borkfalkiaceae > UBA1259. The sequence goes on from JAXFZW010000041.1 coordinate 913, forward strand.
CAAAAATCGGGTTTTCAAATACGCCCATAGGTCCGTTCCAAATTACGAGTTTAGCGTTCTTTACTGCGTCTGCATAAAGGGCTTGCGTCTTAGAACCGATATCAAGCGCCTGCATGTCGGCAGGAATTTTATCGATGTCGCATTCAACGGAATCAACCTTTGCGTCGATAGGATTCGGGAAATCTTTTGTAATGCGAGCGTCGATAGGCAAATAAAGTTTTTTGCCGAGTTCGTCGGCTTTTTTCATCATTTCAAGGCAGTAACCGATTTGTTCGTCGTCAACAAGCGAAGTACCTACTTCGATTCCCTTTGCCTTTAAGAACGTATACGCCATACCGCCACCGATAATAAGCGTGTCACATTTTTCAAGAAGGTTAGAAATAACTTTAAGTTTATCAGAAACTTTTGCGCCGCCGAGAATTGCAACGAAAGGTCTTTGCGGATTTTCAAGCGCGTCTGCCATGACCGAAAGTTCTTTTTCAATAAGGAATCCGCAAACGGCGGTTTTTACAAAGCCGTATTCAACGATAGCCGCAGTCGTTGCGTGTGAACGGTGAGCGGTTCCAAATGCGTCGTTTACGTAAATATCGCAGTAAGACGCAAGTTTTTTGCAAAGCGCTTCGTCACGCTTTTCTTCACCCGCTTCAAAACGGGTATTTTCAAGAAGAACGACTTCGCCGTCCTTAATGTTTTTAACAGCTTCGTCAGCCGAAGGACCTACGACGTCTTCTGCAAAAACAACTTTTTGACCGAGTTTTTCGGAAAGTTTTTCAGCAACGGGACGAAGTGAAAATTTTTCCTTATCTTTAAGTGCTTTTTTAAGATATTCGGCCTTTGCCGCTGCCTGTTCTTCGACGGGAAGAGCTTCAACGGCTTTCTTTTCCTTTTTATTGAGCCCGAAACCTTCGGTAAAAATGTTGTGGGGTTTACCCATGTGTGAGCAAAGAATTACCTTTGCGCCGTTATCTACTAAATACTTAATTGTAGGCAAAGCACCGTTTATACGATTTTCGTCGGTGATTACACCGTCTTTCATGGGGACGTTAAAGTCAACCCTTACAAGACATCTTTTGCCTTTTACGTCAACATCTTTAATTGATTTTTTATTCATAATAGTTCTCCTATATTTTTTACCGAATCTTAATTTTTCCGTCCAATAAAATATTATAATATTTTAATTTACATTTTGTCAAGATTTTTAGTCTTTTTTCAATGATGACGGTAGTTTTTTATCGAAAAAGCAATATTCGTTATATGGTCGCCTACCCTTTCAAGGTTTGAAACCGTTTGCAAGAATATTGAACCGACTTGCGGATCGCAAAGACCCTTCTTTATTCTTTCGATATGGCGTGATTCAAGTTCAACGCTTGCCTGGTCGACACTTTCTTCTAAAACGTCGATTTCGGACAAAAGTGCACTATCAAGGTCTTCAAATGCTTTAATGGCATTTTCAAACAACGAGTTTATCGTTGTTTTTACTTCACGAAGTTCCTTAGTTGCTTCTTCTGAAAAAGAAGCGTCTTCGTTTTTGAGTCTTTGAGTATATTCCATTATATTTACGGCGTAGTCGCCCACCCTTTCAATGTCGACTACGACGTGGTAATACGAGCCGAGCGCTTTTTCATCAGAACGGTTGACGTCTTTTGCCATTACTTTGGTCAAAAATTTAGTTATGCTTTTATTCAGGAAGTTAAGCGCATCTTCATTATCTTTAAGTAGTTCCTGATTGTCAAGATTACACTCTAAAAGCATGTCCATCGCAAGATTGATGTTTTCCTTTGCGATTTCAGCCATTTTAATAATTTCTTTCTTCGTGTTGGCAACCGCGATAGGCGGCGTTTCCAAAAGCCTGTTATCAATGTATGTTAAGCGATGTTTTTCTTCCTGACCGCCCTTCTTTTCGGGAATAATCTTTTTAGCAAGATACACCAAAACGTTTGTAAAGGGCAATAATATGAGCGTTGTAAACAAGTTGAATAAAGTGTGGAA
>JAXFZW010000042.1:0-3235 GCA_034184645.1 Clostridia bacterium
AGGACAAGTTTCCCCAACGCTTGGGTAAACGTCACGTACGGTTGTGATAATTTTTGCACGTATTGTATTGTCCCTTACGTAAGGGGTAGGGAAAGAAGCAGAAAAGAAAGCGATATTATAAAAGAATGTGAAGAACTTATTAAATCAGGTTATAAAGAAATAACTCTTTTAGGACAAAACGTCAATTCCTACGGTAAGGACGTTGGGTCTGATTTTGCAACTCTTATAAATAAAGTTGCGGCGATAGAAGGTGATTTCAGATTACGTTTTATGACGAATCATCCGAAAGATTTATCTATTGATTTAATAAAAGCAATTAAAAACAATAAAAAAGTTTGCAGATCTATCCACCTTCCTTTGCAATCCGGTTCTAATAGAATTTTACACTTGATGAACAGAAAGTACACTCGCGAAGATTATCTTGATAAAGTTAATGCTTTAAGGTCTGAAATACCTGATATTGCTATAACGACCGACGTTATGGTAGGCTTTCCTACGGAAACCGATGAAGATTTTAACGATACGCTCGATTTGTTCAAAAAAGTAGGTTTTGCCGGTGCATTTACGTTTATTTATTCAAAGAGAAGCGGAACAATAGCCGCAACAATGGACGGACAAATTCCCGAGGAAGTTTCAAAGCAAAGAATAATGAAACTTATCGATTTTCAAAACGATTTTAACCGTAGATGCTCCAAACAATACGAAGGTAAAACAATTAAAATTTTATGTGAAGGGTACGATGAAAAGAAAGATAAGTATCTTGGACGCGACGAATACGGCAGAATGGCTTATTTTAACGGAGAAAAAAGTTTGATAGGTAAATTTTTAAACGTTAAAATCGTAAAAGCAGGCGGAATTTCGCTTTTAGGGGATATAGCAACCGAGGTTGAAAATGGAAAATAAATTATCGCCAATGATGCAACATTATTTGGAAGTAAAAGACAAACATAAGGACTGTATTGTCTTTTACCGCTTAGGCGACTTTTACGAGATGTTTTTTGATGATGCCGTAAAAGCGTCAAAAATGCTCGATTTAACACTTACCGGAAGAGATTGCGGACTTCCCGAACGCGCCCCGATGTGCGGAATTCCTTACCATGCGGCGGATATGTATATTTCAAAACTTGTACAAATGGGTGAAAAGGTCGCAATTTGCGAACAACTGACCGAACCGCAAAAAGGGGTTAAATTAGTTGAGCGTGACGTTATTAAAATAGTGACAGCCGGTACGTTTACAAATGATGAATTAATTGATGACAAATCAAACAATTTTTTGGCGTCTATTTATCTTACCGACGGCAAAACTTCCGTTTCTTGGGCTGATATTACAACGGGTGAGTTTTATGCGAAAAGTTTTGAAGGTAATAATTATATCACGAAAACAGTTGATTTACTGACAAGAATTTCACCTGTTGAAATAATAGGAAACTCCAAAGCGGCGGCGGTATTTAACTCATTACCGCAAATTGAATCGGGCGAAATCTCTTCGATTAAAGATTATCTTGACGGTGAGTATGAATTAAATAACGCAACAAACTCACTAAAAACTCAATTCGGAGTTTTAACGGTTGATTCTTACGGTTTTGAAGATAACTCTGCAATTTGTTCATCGGGAGCACTTGTCGCATATTTAAAAGAAACGCAAAAACATTCTCTCTCAAACATTACTACCGTTAAAGTCGAGCGCTTTGACGAGTGTATGATTCTCGACTCAAACGCAGTAAGAAATCTTGAACTTGTTAAGACGCTTAAAGACGGAAAAAGATACGGTTCGCTACTATGGCTTTTAGATAAAACAAAAACGAGTATGGGGGCGAGAAAACTTCAAAGCCGTATTTTGACGCCATTAAACGACGTAAATAAAATAAACGATAGATTAAACGCCGTAAATTCACTTTTTAACGCTAACTTAATAAGGGAAAGTATTTCGGAAATTTTATCTTCAGTCAGGGATGTAGGCAGAATAACAGGTAAAATTTCAAACGGCAATTTAACACCGAACGACTGTATTGCACTTGCTATATCTCTCGAAAACATTCCGAGTTTAAAATTTCAACTTGCGGGAATAAGCGAAGAACTTATTACTGACATTTCGGACAAACTTTATGATTTCAGCGAACTGACAGCACTACTTTTTGCTGCAATTGACGACGGCTCAAAAAAGACCGAAAAGGAAGAATATTCAAAAGAAAAACCCAAAATTATTCGTGAAGGTTTTGATAAAGAACTTGACAGACTAAGAAACTTAAAGGAAAACAGCGTTAGCGCAATCGTTCAAATGGAGTCGGCTGAACGTGAAAAAACAGGTATTAAAAATCTTAAAATAAGATATAACCGAGTGTTCGGATACTATATTGAAGTCACAAATTCATTTAAGGAATACGTTCCGCTTAACTATATAAGAAGACAAACGCTTGCAGGTGCTGAAAGATATTACACGGAAGACCTGAAAAATCTTGAAAACGAAATACTTTTAAGCGGAGAAAAAGCCGAAGCACTTGAAAACAAAATTTTTTCGGACATAAAACTAACTTTATCAAGTCAAATTGACAAGCTTAAAGACGTTTCCGACGCAATATCGGAACTTGATGTTTTTGTTGCCCTTGCTACCGTAGCAAAGGAAAACGGCTACGTTATGCCAAAAATCAAACCGCAGGGAAGTGAACTTAAAATAGTTGCGGGAAGACATCCTGTTGTTGAAAAAATATCAAAGCAACGTTTTGTTCCAAATGACGTTTTATTAGACTCTGACGAAAACAGGACAATTATTCTCACAGGACCGAATATGGCAGGTAAAAGTACGTATATGCGTCAAACTGCACTTATTACGATTATGGCGCATATCGGCAGTTTTGTTTCGGCAGACTTAGCGGATATTCCTTTAACGGACAAAATATTCACCAGAATAGGCGCAAGCGATAACTTGATATCTAACCAAAGTACGTTTATGGTTGAAATGTCGGAAGTCGCTAATATCGTGAAAAACGCAACTAAAAACAGTTTACTTATCCTTGATGAAATAGGTAGGGGGACAAGTACTTTCGACGGATTATCCATCGCTTGGGCTGTTGTAGAATACGTAAACAACGTAATCGGTGCAAAAACTCTTTTTGCAACGCATTACCACGAACTAACCGAACTTGAAGGAGTGCTTGACGGCGTAAAAAATTATAAAGTTGCCGTAAAGGAAATGGGCGGCGGTATAGTTTTCGTAAGAAAAATTATGCGTGGCGGA
>JAXFZW010000043.1:0-3534 GCA_034184645.1 Clostridia bacterium
AGGACAAGTCAGAATTACAGCGAAGGCACGGCTTACTTTGACGATTTGGATTTTGAAACGATTGAAGAAAACGATTTACCCTCAATCAATCCTGACTATACTAAAAATTTAGAATACGGTTCCGAAAAGTATTCTATAAAACAAATAGCGTCTGACGGCGTATTCGAATATCTTTACGACATGACGTTAAATACTCCGTCCGGATACTTTAATCCCGTAAACAATCTTTCGTCAACAACAGTTACGCAAAAATATACCGGAAACAGAGAAACTTCCCTTGACAAATTCCCCGCCGACAGTTCTTTCGGTACATTATCGTTCCCCGACAGTAGCAGCATTGCTCTTGCTGACATTACTTTTGCAAGCGTTTCATTAACGATTCAGGATAGTGCAAACTTTGTCCTTGCTCCTGAATCATACTTGATTATAACGTTTGATATAACAAATGGACTTTCAACGTCGGGCTCTACCCTTATTACCGTTTTAGTTTACGATGAAGAACTTACCGAAACGTCTGCCTTCACTACATCAGACACGGAAGAAGTCGTTCACGGCGGCATTACAATAATAAACAACGATCCAGATAATGATAAATCGTTCTATCTCGTTATCGTAATAGGTCCGACGGACGTTTCCGCAACGAGTTCCAAATACTCTTTCGCAAGCGGCAACGTTGAAATTAACAACATTTCTGCGGCTGAAGGCTTAACTTATCAGTACGTAAGAGATAACGATCCGACCTCTCCCACCTATGGCGAAACTATTTATCCGACCGAAGAGACGGAAAACCGTAAATATTACGACTTATTATCTTCGACATATCAAAACGTCAACATAGACGAATATTCAAAGGACGCCGAAGACACTTATTACCTTGCTGCATCAAAAACATACGGTGATAACGGTACGTCAAACCTTACCACTATCAGAATTGCACCCGTAGCCGCGGAAAATTATCGCGGAGTTTCATACAACAGTAATTACGTTAAAGCCGACGGAACGGACAACGCAATAAATGCAAGAACAGGTAAGTCCGGTGACGGAAACGGTAATTATGCAGGTCTTATTAACAGCAGATTTGATTACTCCACTTTAACGGACAGCATCAACGTAAACGATAATCTTAATTATTCGGGTGAAAAATCAATTCAACCTTTAATGATTTACAACTCAACTGCAGATAGTTACGGATTTATAGGTAAATCTTTCAGTATCGTTGCAAATGCCAACGCTACAATTTCAGTTAAAGTTAAAGCAGTCGGAAACGCAAAAGCATACGTTTACCTTGTTGATACCGCCGATAAAGATAAATCCGTATTTACAATGGATTTTACCGGCAACGTAAAAAATAATAGTTACGGTGAAAAGTTTACCGCACAACTTGCGTTTACCGGCATTACAGAAAGCAGTATGGACGCAAACGGCTGGAAAACACTTACATTCTATATTGCAAACGGCGCAACGGCACATGATTTAAGATTAGAACTTTGGAACGGCAGTCGTGACGGCGAAGAAAAATCAGAAGGATTTGTTTTCTTTGCGTTTGACGCTTTCGGCAATGACGAAAAGTTTACTCCGTCCACACTTTCTTCCGCATTTACAGAACCTACGTCCGCCGTATCGGCATTTGCTACAAGCGGTAATCCGTTATACGATAATGCGATAAATAACGGCGACACAACGCTTCGTGATAATGCATTGCAATATAAACGTGAACTTGACGCAACCGAAATCAAATATAATTCGGAAAATCCGGACAATGCGGTTTCTTATGACCCTAATTACGTTTGGGCAAAAAGCGATAACGTAATATATAGTGTATTTAATACTATTGACCCCGTTGCTATTGATCCATACGACAATACGGATGAAGACACAGGTTCCGGTTGTACCGCACAAACCGATCCTTCGACGTTCTGGCTTTCCTTCTCATCTATCCTTCTTGCGGCTGTACTTGTCCTTGCGATAATAATGCTTGTTGTTAAAAACGTTCGCAGAAGACGTAAAGCGAACAAGAGCGATGCTAAATCTCACTACAACGTGACAAGCAGAAATAAGAGTAAAAAGAAAGATCAAAAGGTTAAAAAGACGACAAAACAGCCTGAATACGTTGGATATGAAGATGAACCTTCAAAAGATGAACAGGTTAAAGATGACGTCCAGGAAGAAGTCCAAGAACAGACCGAAAATAACGAAGAATACGTTTACGGCGACGTTCAGGATTTTGGATCTGACGTAAACTCTGACGTAAACAACGACGAAAACAAAAATAACGAACAATAAGTTTTCGTATAAACAACAATTAAAGGGACGGCATACCGTCCCTTTTCTGTTTTATTCCGAATACAAAATCATACAATTACGCATATAAATATTATATGCCAACAATCATTTTAACAGGTGGCGGTAGTGCCGGACATTGTACGCCACACTTAGCAATTCTACCCTACTTAAAAAAATATTTTGACAAAATATATTACGTTGGAAGTAAAAACGGTATTGAAAAAACGATAATTTCAAATGCCAAATTACCTTATTTTGAAATTGACTGCGCAAAACTTAATAGGTCATTTACTCTCAAAAATTTAACAATTCCATTTAAAGTTTTAAAGGGCATAAAAGAAGCGGAAAAAATTATTGACGAAATATCGCCGGACGTAATATTTTCAAAAGGCGGTTACGTTTCTATCCCCATCGTAATTGCCGCAAAAAAAAGAAAAATCCCCGTCATATCACATGAAAGCGATATAACTGCGGGACTTGCAAACAAAATTATTTCAAGATATTCAAAAAAAGTATTAACAAGTTTTGACGTAACCGCAAAGGAATTCAAAAACGGGAAATATATCGGTTCACCTATAAGAAATCTTTCACCTGACATAAATAAATCGTCAATTATTGTAAAATACGGATTAAGCGGCAAAAAGCCTGTTCTTTTAATAACCGGTGGAAGTCTTGGTGCAACAGCAATAAATACTGCTGTCGACAGCGCGGTTGATTCTCTTTTAAAAACTTTTGATATTATTCATATTCGCGGAAGAGGAAATTTAAATAGTAAATTAAAAATGAAAGGTTATTATCAAACAGAGTTTGTTAACGATATAAATAACGTCTTTTCCGTTACAGACGTATGTATTTCACGAGCGGGAAGTAATACGGTTTTTGAACTTTTAAGCCTAAAAATACCCTGTTTGCTTATTCCATTACCAAAAGGAACGTCAAGAGGCGACCAGGTATTAAATGCCGAGTACTTTTTTAAGAAAGGACTTTGTTCGGTTTTACCTCAAAATTTATTGACGGGGCAATCTCTTTTAACTAACGTACTTTGCTTGTATAACGGCAGGAAAAGTCTTCAAAAAAATCTTGAACTCTTTCCGATTCAAAATATGAGCCCCTATATTGCGAACGAATTGATTTGCGCTGCAAAGCATAATCAGCCCTTGCGCCGCGATACCCGATAAAATATTTATCAAAAAAATTTTTTACTTTGTTGTATTTTTTCAATGCAACGTTTTTAACTTCCCTTGATTCGCC
>JAXFZW010000044.1:0-3295 GCA_034184645.1 Clostridia bacterium
TATCCCACTAAAAAGATAATTGCACTCGACACCCTTAAAATCGGATTTTTTGTATTAAAGCGGTTTGAAAGATATTCGGGGATAGTAATCGAGTCGTTTGCGCGAATCGCAAATCTACGAAGTCTCGGTGCGACGAAAACCCATGAAAGTATCGTGCCGATTAAAAGGCCTATCGATATCCACACCTGACCTAAACCTAAAACGCAAATCGCACCGGGAAGCCCCATAAGTACCCAAGCCGACATATCCGACGCACCTGCTGAAAGCGCAGCGACAAACCCGTTCATTTTTCTTCCGCCGAGGAAGTAGTCCTTTCCGTTTTTGTCCTTACTTTTGAAGAAAAAGTAAATGCCGATTGCGGTGACGAAAACGAAATAAACGATAAACATTGTGAGTTTATAACCGTTCATAAGTATCTCCGTAATAAATAAATTACTTAACTATGTTAAACTAAATGCGAAAAAATGTCAATAAAAATGCCCGAAAATACTTTTCGGGCATTTTTATTAAGTTACAGCAGATTATTTTTTAAGAAACGAAAACAAACCCTTCTTTTGATAATCTTCGCTTTTCACCGATTCCACCCTATATCCGGTTTTCTCTATTTCAAACTTTAAAAGTTCTTCGCTTATGGGGGTTTCGGTTATTATTTCGGCAGTTCCCTTAATATGAGATGCCTTTACTTTTTTAACGGTAAAGTTTCTTCTTATGACGTCGGCAACGTGCGCTTCGCACATACCGCACATCATACCGTCTATTTTAACAGTCGTTTTTGTCATAAATCTCCTTTTAATGAAAATTCTCCCGAAAAACGGGAGAACTCTCAATCAGTTTTTTGTGGATTTTGGTTTACTTGAACATCCCGAACAATGACAACAATCGCATCCGCAATCGCACGAAGTTTTGCCCTGTTTTTTTCTTATTATCGAAGTAATAACTACCCCGATTACAAGCGCCGCGCAAACGGCTATCAAAATAATTTCAAGTACACCCATATTTTTTACGCTCCTTTTTTAGCCGCCGCCTTGTTGCGCCAAACTATGATGCAAATAATCGCCGCAAGTACAGCCGCCCAGATGAACGAAGTCCACCACCACGAACCTATCGTGTAAACTGCGGAAGAAACGACGTAGCTTGTTACAAGCCAGAACACGAGAGTTCCGACGTAAGCCTTTTTGCTTCCGAGTTCGCTCTTCGCAGTCGCTACCGCCGCAAAGCACGGTATAGTCAACATATTGAAAGCAATGAAAGCTATAAGCGCCGCGGTTGAAATTCCGGTTGCGTTTATCATAGCGGCAACTTCGCCTGCGCCTTCGATTTCCGCTTCGGGAATAAGTCCGCCCGCAATACAACTTGCAAGAACTCCGAAAGTTGCGATGACGTTTTCCTTCGCGATAAGTCCCGATACCGCCGCAAGAACGAATACCCAACCGTTAGCGTTAAGTTGACTGCCGAATCCGAGCGGTGTAAGCAAGGGCTGGAATAACATCGAGATTTGCGCAAGGATACTTTGATTTACTTCTTCGTCGCCAAGCAAATGCCACTGGAAGTCGAAGTGCATAAGTACCCAAATAATGATTGTTGACGCAAGTATAATGGTAAACGCTTTTTTAACGAAGTGTTTGGTTTTATCCCAAAGGTGAAGCATTAAGTTCTTGAACTGCGGTGCGTGGTACGCAGGGAGTTCCATAATGAACGGAGGCGTGTCACCCTTTAAGGTAGTGTTTCTCATTAAAAGCACCGAAAGTATTGCGACGATTATGCCGAGCAAGTACATCGAGTAAGTTATTAAATCCGCATTGCCCGCACCCGAAAGCATTACTATCGCACCCGCAACTGCGGTGAGAATAGGAAGTTTTGCTCCGCACGAGAAGAAAGGTATTACCCTTATCGTTGCAGTACGTTCTTTATCGTCCGCAAGCGTTCTGGTGTTTATCATTGCGGGTACGGAACATCCGAAGCCCATAATCATCGGAAGGAAAGACCTACCCGATAAGCCGAATTTTCTGAACGCCCTGTCGAGAATAAACGCGATACGCGCCATGTAGCCGGAATCTTCCAAAATCGAGAAGAAAAGGAAGAGTACGAGTATCGGGGGAAGGAATGAAAGTACTGCGCCAAGGCCTGCGAAAATACCGTCGTTTATTAAACCAACAGCCCATTCTGCCATTCCGCTTTCCGCTACGATATTGTAAAGCCAGCCGCCTTCGCCGATACCGAGTCCCAAGTTGACTATAATTTCGTTCCATAGGTTATTTATTATCACGCCCGGTGACATAACCGCACCGTCGTAAATACACGACAGCAACAAAACGCCGAAGTTGGCGGGGTCGCCGTCTGCGTTCAAAAGCCCTAAATCTTTAAGCGACGGAAGTGAGAAAATTTTTCCGAGATACAAAAAGTCTTCCGAGAAAGTCGCATGGAAAATAAGGAATAAAACTACCAAGAAAATCGGAATACCCCAGATTTTATGAGTCAAAACCTTATCCGCTTTATCCGACTTTGTCGTTCTGAACGTTTCCTTGTCCTTACGGGTTAAAGCCGTAGCGAAGTTTTTGGATATGTATTTATACCTTGCGTCCGCAACGAGTGCCTCGAAGTCCGTGCCGAAAATTTCATCGTTGAAGGTCGCTTTGAATTCGTCTATCATTTTAACGGTATCTTTATGCATATCCGTTTCGATAGAGTCGTTTTCAATAAGTTTAATTGCGTGGAACAAAGGATTTTCAACGCCTTGACCTTTAAGAGCGATTTTTACGTCGCCGATAAGGTGCGCGAGTGCAGTTCCTTCCAAAACCGTTTTGGCGACTCTGCCCTTTTTAGCCTCGTCATAAGCCGCTTCCATAAGTTCTTTAAGTCCCGTTTCCTTCAATGCGGAAATTTTTACTACCGGAACTCCGAGTTCTTTTTCCAAAGCCTTGTCGTCGATTTTGTCGCCAGCCTTTTCAACCGCGTCCATCATGTTTAAGGCGACTACCATGGGAACGTCCATTTCCATTATCTGAGTGGTAAGGTACAAGTTCCTTTCTAAATTCGTCGCGTCAACGATATTGATTACGCAGTCGGGTTTTTCGTCAAGAATATAATTCCTTGCGATTACTTCTTCGGGCGTATAAGGTGAAAGAGAATAAATACCGGGAAGGTCGATTATCGCGATATTTTCTTCAAGTTTTTTGTAAACGCCGTCGCGCTTATCAACCGTTACGCCCGGCCAGTTGCCTACGTGTGCGGTAGAACCCGTCAAACTGTTGAAAAGCGTCGTTTTTCCGCAGTTTGGGTTACCTGCTAAAGCAAA
>JAXFZW010000045.1:0-17019 GCA_034184645.1 Clostridia bacterium
AACGATTCAATAACCGACGGATATGCAAGAACTTACGGAAAAGGAATAATGCAAACGACGTTTATTCTTTCAAACGGCGGGGCGGTAAAACTTACTACCGCGGTTATTTATCAACCCGACAAAACAACGTGTATACACAATACTGGCGTAAGGGTCAGCGGCGCAAACGCGGTGTTGTCGTCGGACAACAGGGCGATTTTAAGAGCGGTTGAAATTCTTGCAAGTTAAACTTCTGCGAAATAACCGTTCAGCGCATAAATAATATCTTTGTCGGCGACGCCTGCAATGGGGGACAGTCCTTCGGATACATCCGAAGGACTTTTTTCGTCGCCGTTTAAAAACGTTTTAATAAGCGGAATTAAACTTTCGGGGTTTATGCTGTTCAAAAAACTTCTTAAATCGAAATTGCCGTTTAAAACGTCCGAAATAGGGTTATTAGAAGAACCGCTTTCCCCGTTATTGTCCGCTCCGCTTAAAACCGATAACAAAAAACGCAATATTTCCATAAACTTTCCTTGTCATTATAATATATGAAGGGCATACAATAAAATTGAAAGTATAAGCGGAGGTTTTTATGGAAGATTTTAAAAGTTATTCAAGTAAAAATAACGGTAAAGACGAAAACGTTTCGGGTGCGGGGCTTTTCGATCTCGTAAAGGCTCTTTCACAAAAATTTGACGGCAAAAGTCAAAGCGAACTTTTGTCGGCAATTTACAAGGAAGCCGAAAAAGGCAAGAAAAACGGAACGCTTACAAACGCCGACTTGGAAAGTTTTGCCGCGACGATATCCCCCTTTTTGGACGACAAAAAGAAGGGATACCTTAACAAGATATTAAAAGAACTCAAAAAAATTTAGCGTGAGATTATTTCGCTTACCGCTTGCAAAAAGTAGCGTATTTCACGCGACGTGTTTTGCGGAGCAAGACTTGCCCTGATAAGTCCGTCGTCAAGCGTATTAAGGTAGGTGTGTGTCAGCGGAGAACAATGAAGTCCGCCGCGAACTGCGGCGTCGTACTCGTTAAGCATATCGGCAAAGTCCTGACTCGGAATATTTTTTACTTTAAAAGCCACTATTCCCACGGGGTTGGGTTTTGAGTAAACGGTGACTTTAAGATCGGCGAGCCCGGAAATAAGTTTTTCGGTATATTCTTCAAGCACGTTTTTAAAGTGCGCGGAATTTGCCTTTACGAATCTTACGCCCTCGGAAAGTGCGGCTATCGCAGGTAGCGCAAGCGTTCCGCTTTCTAACCTTTCGGGAAGTTCCGACGGTTGAGTAAAGCCTTTCGACGAAGTCCCCGTTCCGCCGAAAAGCAAGGGCGACACTTCAAAATTTTCGGAAAGTATCAATGCCCCGCTACCCATTATTCCGTAAAGCCCTTTATGTCCCGGGACGGCTATCGCGTCGGCGTCCGTTTTTACCGAAAGGGGAATATGCCCTGCCGCCTGAGCGCCGTCTAAAATCAGTTTGACTCCACGGCTTTTGCAAAGTTTATACACGTCCTTAAATGGCAAAACTTCGCCGGTCACGTTGCTTACCGCAGTCATAACTACGAATTTCACCGACTCGTCCATAAGTCTTTCAATATCTTCGTAAAGAGTTTTGCTTTCGGACGGAGCGGCTATTTTAAGATTTATTTTTTTTGTGTTTTCAAGGTGTTTTAACGGTCTTATAACCGAGTTGTGTTCAAACGTGGTGGTTATTACCGTGCCGCCTTCTTTAATTGCGCCGAAAATAGCAAGGTTTAACGCTTCCGTGCAGTTTTTGGTAAAAACAACTCTTTCCGGCTGAGCGTCGAAAAGTTCGGCGAGTTCTTTCCGGCAATCGTAAACTATTTTGCCGCCGGTGACAGACAAGCGATGTCCGCTTCTTCCGGGGTTTGCGGAAAGATAGTGCATAACGTTTTCCGCAGCGTCGAAAACAGTTCTCGGTTTAAAACCACCCGTGGCGGCATTGTCAAAATAAATCATACTTTCTCCGTTCTCACTTTTTTTATCTTTTCAAAATATTATGTAGTATATTGTATCGGCAAAAAGATGCAATTATGCAAAGGAGAAAAGGTTTATGGAATTTATTGCGGTTGCTTTCCGTTCTCGTGCGGAAACCGTAAAATTTTACGAGTACGCCACGTCCTACGGCGTAAACGCGGAAATAATAAACACGCCAAAGGAAGCGGGTGTCGGTTGCGGCCTTTCGGTTAAAGTCAAAGACCTTCCGATAAGCGTTTTAAAGCGCGCGGTGTTTTCTTTTAACGCAAAAACTTTCGCCGGAATTTTTATCGTTAAATCGGTCGGCGGAAGAAGATTCGTCAAAGGCGTGTGATTATTAAAGCGATAAACGCTTGAATTTATCGGCCGTGTTGTGGTAATATATTATCGCTATGGATAAATTAACCGCAAAAATCACGGTCGATAAATTATCGCGCGTATTTTCGGACAAGCCTGCGCTTACTTTCGGTAGTCCGTATCAACTGCTTATCGCGGTTATTTTGTCCGCACAATGCACGGACGCAAGAGTAAACAAGGTGACCGAGCGGTTATTTAAAGATTACGGCACGCCTGAAAAAATGCTGACGCTGACAGAAGACGAACTCGGAAGCAAAATTTTTTCTTGCGGACTTTATAAAAGCAAGGCGGCGCATATTCTTTCCGCGTCAAAGGATATAATCGAAAAGTTCGGCGGACAAGTTCCCGGTGACCTTGAAAATTTAAGGTCGCTTGCCGGTGTCGGGCGTAAAACCGCAAACGTCGTGTACAGCGTCGCTTTCGGCGGAAATGCGATTGCCGTGGATACTCACGTTTTCAGGGTGTCTAACAGGCTTGGGCTTGTAAGTGCAAACGACGTGTATAAAACCGAACTCGGCTTGATGGAAATTTTAGACGAAAGCGATTGGAGTCGTGCGCACCACTATCTTATTTATCTCGGAAGAAGTTTTTGCAAGTCACAAAAACCCGACTGTGAAAACTGTCCCGTTAAAGATGAGTGTGAAAAGAAGATAAAGTAAAAAGGTAAATTATGTTTGTTGACAGAGCGATAATAACCATTAAAGCCGGTGACGGCGGAAACGGAATAACGTCCTTTATTCATTATAAAGGAAAGGTAGGCGGCGGACCTGACGGCGGTGACGGCGGAAAGGGCGGCGACGTTATTTTCGTTGCGGATAAAGGAGTTTCAAGTCTTATCGACTACTACTATAAAACCAAATACGTTGCGGAAAACGGAGCAAGCGGCGGACCTAAACAATGTTTCGGAAAGTCGGGGGCGGACGTTATATTAAAAGTTCCGCTCGGTACGGTAATAAGGGATAAGCAAACGGGCAATATTCTTGCCGACATGTTTACCGACGGTCAAAAACTTACCGTTCTTACGGGTGGTGACGGCGGTAAAGGAAACGCAAGGTTTGCAAATGCAAGAAGACACGCCCCACACTTTTCGCAAACGGGCGAAAAGACTGAAACGAAAAGGGTTATTTTAGAACTTAAAACTATTGCCGACGTAGGACTTGTAGGATTTCCGAACGTAGGTAAGTCCACCCTTCTCGGCAGAATAACCAAGGCAAGGCCTAAAATCGCAAACTATCACTTTACGACGCTTTCACCCAATCTCGGCGTGTGCGAGTATTACGATCAAAGTTTTACGGTTGCGGATATTCCGGGACTTATCGAAGGCGCGTCGGACGGCGCAGGGCTCGGCATAGAGTTTTTACGCCATATCGAGCGCACGCGTATGCTTATTCACGTAGTGGATATTTCGGGACAGGAAGGAAGAGATCCTTTTGACGATTACCTTAAAATAAACGCGGAACTTAAAAAGTATTCTAAAGAACTTTCAAAGGTTAAGCAAATAATCGCGCTGAACAAGTGCGACGTTTACGGCGCAGATGAAAAAATAAAAGAATTTAAGTCAAAGCTTAAAAGCAGGGTAAAAACCGTGCTTATCAGCGCAGTCACGGGAGAAGGGCTTGACGAACTTAAAAAACAGACGGTAAACGTGCTCTCTACGTTGCCGCCCGTAAGTCCGCTTGAATTTGAAGAATTCAAATATGAAAAACCCGAAAAACTCGACTATGAAATTTACCGTGAAGGCGATACTTTTTTCGTTATCGGCTCGCTTGTCGAAGTGCTTAAACGCAACGTCGTTTTGTCGGATATGCAATCGCTGTCATACATGCATAAGGTACTTCGTGACAGGGGTATTATCAAAGAACTCCGCGCAATGGGTGCGGATGAAAAATCAACTATTAACATCGGCGGCGAAGAATTCGAGTTTGTCGATTAAAGGAGAAATATGTTTACATCTAAACAAAGGGCAACTTTAAGGGGAATCGCTCAACGTGAAGAGCCTATTACTCAGGTTGGAAAGTCAGGCGTCAGCGACGCACTTATCGAATCGCTCGATAAGGCAATCGAAAAGCGTGAACTTATTAAAATAACGGTGCTTGAAAATTCGGGAATCGAACCGAAAGATGCGGCGGCGGAAATCGCTGAAAAACTTAAAGCCGAAGTCGTTTGCGTCGTCGGCAGAAAGCCCGTCTTTTACAGAAAAAGCAAGACTGACGGAGTCAAACACGTAGAATTTTAATTTTTACGCCGCTTTTTCCCGTGTGCCGAAAATCATAGCGGCGGCGGAAAGAATTAAAAACGCACAGCCGAAAACAACGTAGTAAGCGTTGTATCTTACGATAAAACTCATAAGGGCAAAACCCAAGCCGTAAAGCATAAACTTTACGGCTTTTTTTCTGTCTAAAAAGTTTTTCATTTGTAATTTTGGTTTGTTTTCGTTAAAGGGTGAGAATTTTACTTTTGGAAGAGAATTATTGTTTTTTAAAAAGCGATAAGTTTTTTCTCCGCCCAAAAGAACAATTCTGCCGCCGAATCTCGACGCAAAGGCGATTACGTCTTTTGTACAGTCCAAACAAAAAATTTTGCCCGTTTCACCCGTCTTTAACGAGTTGAAAAGTTTTACTATTTCCGCTTTACTTGCGCCGTCAACTCCTTGTGAAAAGGTGTAAACGCATTTTTCGGTCGCAAGGGTAAACAAGTCGCGAGTCTTTTTGAATACCTTTCCGCAGTTTTGAAACGCTTGCAAAAAAAGTGCGGACACTTCGCTTTTTTGCATAAACACAAGTTGAATAAGATATAGTTCGCGGTCTTTCTTTTCGGAACTTTTCTTATTTTGCTTGTTTTTACGGGAAAGCAAAAACCCAAATATCAGGACTGAAAACGCAAGCGATAAAAATATCGCCGCAATAAGTGAAAAAGGTCGTTTTACGGCACGGTTTAAAAGCGTAAAAGCCGCTACGAAAAAAGCAAAAGCAAAAAACGCCGTGTCGGCAACGACGGATATATATTTTTTAACGGTTTTCATAAGTGTTATTTATGCCCCGTGAGTGGCGCATTTATACTTAAATCCTTGATTTTATAATAAAAATATGCAATAATTATCTATATGAAAATAGGTATTTTCGGAGGTTCGTTCAACCCCGTTCACGTTGAACACGTAAGGCTTGCGGTTGCGGCGATTAAAGAACTTTCTCTTGACAAACTAATCGTAGTGCCGACGTTTATCACTCCAAATAAAACGGTGGCGACTGTTTCGCCGGACGACAGGTTTAATATGCTTAAAATCGCCTTTGACGGCGAAAAAAAAGTAGAAATTTCGGACTTTGAAATAAAAAGCGGCGGAACGAGCTATACTTATCTTACGGTTGAACATTTTAAAAAGGAATACCCAAACGACGAACTTTACTTTTTCGTCGGCGGCGACATGCTGAAAGACTTTAAAACGTGGAAGAATCCAAAGCGCATTTTGGCGGCGGCAAATCTTGCCGTTTTTTCGCGTGAAGGGGACGACGCCGACTTCGTTTCGGAAAAGGATTATTTTGAAAAAAATTTTAGCAGTCGGTTTATTAAACTTTCGGCTGTCGGCAAAAAGATTTCGTCAACAGAAGCAAGGGTTTATCTTTCACTTGGGCTTATTCCCGAAGGCATACCCGAAAAAGTTATCGAGTATATAAAAAACAACAAGGTTTACCGTGAAAGCGAGTATGCGGACTTTCTTAAAAGAAACCTTACCGAAAGCAGGCTTATACACACGGCGAACGTTGCGGCTTGCGCATTAAAAAAAACGAAGGAACTTTCGCTTGACGAAGGCAAGGTTTTTACCGCCGCAATTTTACACGATTGCGCAAAATACTTAAAGGTTGACGACTTTAAAGGCTTTACGATGCCGGAAGGAGTGCCGAGTCCTGTTGTTCACCAATATCTCGGTGCGTTCGTTGCGGAAAACGTTCTCGATGTAAAGGATGATGAAGTTATCGACGCAATAAGATTTCATACGTCGGGTAAAGCGAACATGACGACGCTCGGAAAACTTATTTTTACCGCCGATATGATTGAAAAAGGCAGGTCGTACGAAGGCGTCGAAACGCTTCGCTCGCTTTACGAAAAGGACTTTGACGAGTGCTTTAAAACTTGCTTAAAAGAAGAAGTTATTCATTTAAAAAACAAAACTACGGATATTTACGGCGAAACGCTCGCCGCTTATGATTATTACGTTAAAGGAGAAAATATGGAATCCTCGAAATTTGCGGAAGAAATTTGCAAAATACTTAAAGACCACAAGGCGGAAGACGTCGTAAGTCTTTGCGTTAAAGGGAAAACGGACGTTGCCGACTACTACGTTATCGCAAGCGGAAGGTCAATGACTCATACGCGCTCGCTTATCGACAAGGTGGAAGAAGAAACGGAAAAACTCGGTTTTTCGCCAATACGCAGCGAAGGCGTAAGAGAAGGCAGATGGGCGGTTCTTGACTTCGGCGACGTTATCGTTCACGTTTTCAACGACGAAACGAGAGTCCTTTATCACCTTGAAAATCTTTGGGGCGACGAAAAGAACACCGTAAAGTATTAAGTCAGGAAATTTTTTTAACGTAAATTCTATCTACTTCGTCGGGGTTTATTTCGATACTGCGGACAGCCGCAGGGCGACGGGGCTTGCGTTTTTTTGGCACCGGTTTTTTATGTAGGCTACTTATTTTTGCGGATATTAACGCAATAAAAAATTTGCACGTCGCAACGGTTAAGTAAAACGCGCAAAAAAATAACAGAAAATAAATTAAATCGTTAAAAAAAGTTTGTGCGAAATTCATTTTTTACCCACGGATAAAATATATCACGTGAAAATTATTCGTTTTTAACTGTATTTGTTGAAAAACAGTAAAATTTGAAGGAAGTAATTATGAAAAAATCAAAAAACAAATCTGAAAATACCGCATTGTCCGTCGTTAAAAATGTTGGTGAAACAAATGAAACGGGCGTTGCTGTTTATCAGCCTAGTAGCGAAGACGTTTTTGACGATATTTCCGTTTTTTCGGCGCTGTTTAACGAAACGCCCGAACAAATAAAAAACGGGATACGTGTTTTTGAACTTCGCCGTTTTGCGGGAACTTTGGGGCAAATTACGGTAAGATACGAAATCCGGGAAAAAGAGATTTTACGCATAATGAAAAAATCGCTTTCTCTCGGAGTCGGCGAAATACTTACAAGCCCCGTCTATCTTTCCGGATACAGAAAGGTAGTAAACAAAACCGAAATGGACGGTCAAAAAGTTTGTGCGGTAATCGACTTTCCGCTCGGCGAAAGTACTCTTAAAGCAAAGGTTGCGGACGTAAAAGCGTGCGAAAAGTTCGGCGTTGACGGTTATACGGTCGTTATGCCGTCGGTGTTCGTTAAAAATCCAAACGAATTTAAAAAGCAGCTTAAAAAAATAAAAGGGCTTACCGACAAAAACGTAGGGGTTGCGTTTTCCACGACGGAACTTGACGCCGACGACGTCAAATCGGTTTTCCGTGCGGCGGAAAAGGTCGGGGCGGAAGCGGTTACCTTGCTTTTCGGAGATCAAACCGAACAGGAGATTCTGTCTACCGCCAAAGCGATTAAGGAAAATAAAGGGAAAATAGAAGTAAGGATACTCGGAAACGTTCGCTCTGCGGAAGCGGTGGCTGCCGTGAAAAAACTCGGTGCGGATAAAGTGTTTACGCCTTACGCCGTCGATATTGCCGAAGATTTACTGAAAAGGTTTAATATTAAAGGTATAAAACTTAATTAAAACGCTTTACATCGTCGAACGTCGGCGGTATAATAGTAGTGTAAATAAAATTATTCTTTGGGGCGGGGTGCAATTCCCCACCGGCAGTAAAAGTCTGCGAGCCTTTTTGGTTGATTCGGTGTAATTCCGAAACCGACGGTAAAGTCCGGATGGTAAAAGAATAAGGTAAAATTTCAGTTTTATCTTGACGCCCCGAAAAGGGGCGTTTTTTATGTTCAAAAAAGTGTTTACGACAAAAAACATTGCAGGCATGGCGGTATTCGCCGCGCTGTCGTACGCAGTTTCGTTTTTGGAATTTCCCATTTTCCCTGCGGCAGGATTTTTAAAACTCGATTTTTCCTTCGTGTTCGTACTTCTCGGCGGGTTTATGTACGGACCTGTTGCCGGTGTAATTATTTCGGGTATAAAAGAACTTTTAAGGCTTTTGTCGTCAAGCACGGGCGGAGTCGGTGAACTTGCCAATTTTATAGTATGCGTAGCCTTTATAATCGTGCCGACTGTAATTTATTATTACAGAAAGGGAATAATCACCGTACTTTTAACGCTTATCGTAGGAATAATTCTGCAAGCGGCGGCGGCGCTTATATGCAACCGCTATATTATGTTCCCTATGTATATGGGCGAAGGGGCGGAAGCGGCGTTTAACAGTCTATTTAAATACGTGCTTTTCTTTAACCTTATAAAGGGTGCGGTAATCAGCGTAATTGTTCTTATTTTGTATAAGCGTATTTCTTACCTTTTTAAGCGAATCAACTTGCAGTCCGTCCCCGCCGATGATATAATAGATACGCAAAAACAAAGGGGTGAAGAAAAATTTTCTTCAAGTGAAGAAGAAACTTTTGCGATTGCCAAAGAGTTCGCAAAATCGCTAAAAAACGGCGACGTCGTTTTACTTGACGGCGATCTCGGCGCAGGCAAAACCGCTTTCGTCAAAGGGGTTGCGGCGGCTTTCGGACTTGAAGGCGTTACAAGTCCTACTTATGCGTATCTGAACGTTTACGGCGATAAACTTTACCATTACGATTTTTACAGGTTGTCGTCGGGGGAAGACGCTTTAAGGTTAGGACTTAACGATTACTTTAATAAAGATAATATTTGCCTTATCGAGTGGGGCGAAAACGTAAAGGATATTTTGCCCGAAAACTGTAAACGGGTTAAAATAGATAAAATTTCGGATACGCAAAGAAAAATAACTTTATATTACTGAAAAGAATAAAATGAATTACCTTTTAATAGATACGTGCAACGCCCATTTAGGCGTAGTTGCAAACGGTGACGGGAAAACCGAATACGTTTTTGAACCCGATTGCGGAGTTAATCACTCGGTAAGGGTTATGACCGCCGTGGAAGAAGTTTTAAACAGACTTTCTTTAACTCTCGATAATCTTGATTTTATCGGTGCGGTCGTCGGTGCGGGTTCGTTTACGGGCATAAGAATAGGCGTTTCAACCGTAAAAGGGCTGTGTCTTGCCAAAAATTTACCCGCGCTGAAAATAACTTCGTTCGATACGATTGCATATAATAAAAAAGGCGGCAAGGTCGTCGCCGTAATCGATGCGGGACACGGCGGAGTTTACGCTGCCGCATATAAAGATAAGCAACTCGTAATGCCGCCCGAATATATGACGGTTGACGAACTTAAAAAATGCACGAAAGGTTTTAAAAAATTATCTTTCGGCGAAATCCCTAACTTAAAGACGGAAATAGTTTCGCCGCTTGAAGGACTGATTAACTACGCAAACGAAAACGGCGACAAGGCGGGAAGTTTGGAAGACCTTATTCCCGTATATTGCAGAAAAAGTCAGGCGGAAGAAGGCAGATGACTTTGCGTGAGATTTGCGTTAGCGATAAAGAAACGCTTGCAGCGGCAAAAGACTTCGGTTTTACGGACGGCTGGAACGAAAGCATGATTACGTCGGCGTTTAACGGCGGAAACTTTTACGGTTTTATTGCGGAAGATAATGCGGCGATGGGATTTGTCACCTACACTCAGACGGTTGATTTTGCCGAAATAGCCGATCTTTTCGTTTTCCCCGATTACAGAAGAAAAGGTATTGCTGTTAAGTTGCTCGGCGAAGTAATAAACGCCGTCAAAAATGCGGGGAAAGAAAAAATTTTCCTTGAAGTCAGAAAAGGCAACCTTGCCGCAAAAAATTTATATTCAAAACTCGGGTTTACCGAACTTTACGAAAGGAAAAAATATTACGGCGATGAAGACGCCACGGTGATGGTAAAGGAGATTTAGCGCCATCTTTAAAAGCGGTAAAAAGGACGTTTTGTTTTTACACGGATACCTTTCGTCAGGTAAAAGTTTTTACTATCAGACAGAGTTTTTTAAAAAGGAATTTAACGTGTATGCGCCCGACCTTAAAGGGTTCGGCGAAAATAAGGGTATGGATCATCCGTATTCGCTTACCGATTACGCCAATGACGTTAAAGCGTATATTGCGGAAAACGGACTGAATAGGCCGCACGTCGTCGCCCACTCGTTCGGGGCAAGGATTGCGGTGAAGATGGCGAGCGAAGATCCCGACGTTTTCGATAAAATGGTTTTAACGGGCGCCGCCGGATTAAAGCCGAAAAGAACGTTTAAGTTTTACGTAAAGAGAACGGTTTATAAAGCGTTAAAGCCTTTTTTCGGCAAGGAAAGACTTTCTAAATTTTTTTCAAAAGATTATAACGCTTTGCCTTCGGTTATGAAGGAAAGTTTTGTTAAAATAATAAACGAGCATACCGACGGTCTTTTATCAGCAATAAAAAACCCGACGCTACTCGTTTTCGGTGAAAACGACAAGGAAACGCCGCTTTATATGGCGGAAAGGTTTAATAAGGGCATACCTAACAGCGAACTTTTGGTTTTGCATGGTGCAGGACACTTTGCCTTTATCGATAAACCGTTAAAGTTTAATACGGAGGTGCGGGAATTTTTTCTTTCCCGATAAATTTATGTTGCCTACACAAGCAAGTTCATTTTTCGATATGTATTCCGGCGGGTTGCTTATTTTCTATATACTGTTTGCGCTTGCGAACGGATTTTTGCTTTACTACGCTTCGATTAAGTTTTTACTCGTTTTGCAACTTTCAGGTTATAAGGGTAAAAGATATTTTAAGTGGCTCGCTAACCCCGTAACCCCGTATCTTTCAAGGCTTATGCTTTTATGCCTTTTGGGGGCATTGTTCTTTTGTGTTCTCGGTGTGTGTTTCGCTCCCGTTTTCCAAGCCTTTTTCGGTGAATCGGGCAAAACGGTTGCAGGGCTTTTCGGGTTTTTCGCATACGTCTTTTTCACCGTAGTTTACATTAACACCGAAAGTAGCGTAAATGCAAAAGTGCCGCTTAAAAAGACGAAAAGACTTGTAAGGCTTTGCATTACGGACGTTCTTTTGTGTTCGGTTTTCACTTTCGGGCTTATGATGCTTTTAAACTACGTTGCGTTTTTAATCGGGGACGAAATGACTGCGATTATGCGCTTTGCGCCCGTATGTATAATGCCGCTTGCATCACCGTACCTGTTGTACCTTGCTAATCTTATAAACTCGCCCGTTGAGAAAGTTATCGCAAGGCATTACGTAAGGATTGCGACCGAAAAATTAAATAAAGCGGACGTCGTTAAAATAGGCATAACCGGAAGCTACGGCAAAACGAGCGTAAAGGAAATTTTAAATACCATATTATCACAGCGTTACAGGGTTTTGGCGACGCCGAGAAGTTATAATACTCCCATGGGTATTTCGCTCACGGTAAAAAAACTTGACAACACTTACGACGTATTTATTGCGGAGATGGGTGCAAGGCACAAGGGCGACATTAAAGAACTGGTAAACATCGTTAAACCCAAGTACGCCGTACTTACAGGAATAAACAGTCAGCATCTTGAAAGTTTCGGAAGTATCGAAGGAATAATCGCCACCAAGCACGAAATACTCGAAGGCTCGCCCGAAGCGGCGTTCTTTTCAACGGATAACGAATATACTAATGAAATGTTTAATTCTTATACGGGAGAAAAGTTCGGCGCAGGTATAAGCGGCGGCGAAGTTTACGCAAGCGACGTTAAAACGGACAGAACGGGTACTACTTTTACGCTTAACGTAAAGGGTGAAGCCCCCGTGGTTTGTACCACCGTTCTTTTGGGAAAGCACAGTATAAGCAACGTTTGTTTGGCTGCTGCGGTCGCAAAAAAAATGGGTATGACGGCAGAAGAGATTGCGCAGGGAATAAACAGGTTGCAAACGGTAAAACACAGGCTTGAACTCGTACCCAACAACAAAGGTATCGTAATTATAGACGACAGCTATAACTCGAATATCGCAGGAATAAAATCGGCGATAGAAGTTTTCGATATGTTCGAGGGCAGAAAGATAGTTTTGACACCCGGACTCGTCGAACTCGGTAAAATAGAAAATGCCGAAAACTTTAAGTTCGGAAAACTTTTGGCGGAGCACGCCGACGTGGTTATAATCGTGGGCAAACACAATGCCGAAGCGCTTATTGCGGGGTTGACCGAGGGCGGCATGGATAAATCGAACATAAAGTTTTCAAAAAACACAAAGCGAGGAAACGACGAACTTAACGAAATAATAAAGGAAGGCGACGTGGTTCTTTTTGAAAACGACCTTCCCGATAACTACTCTTAAAAAAAGATAAAACAAATCAAAACACCAAAGCGAAAAATTTTTGCGGAGGTGTTTTTTTAATGAAAAATATTGCGGTTTTTTTCGGTGGCGAAAGCGTTGAGCATGACGTTTCGGTTATAACGGGAGTTTTAACCTTAAATACCGTTAAAAAATGCGGTTTTAACGCCGTACCCGTTTACGTTAAAAAGGACGGCGCTTGGGTAAGCGGCGACGAACTTTTTGACGTTGAAAATTACAAGTCGCTCGACGACAAAAAGCTCAAAAGCGTTTTTTTAACGGGCGGAAGTCCGATTTTGTATCAGGCGGTAAAAAACAAAAGGATAAAACCGATGGGGACACTTTCCGCCGCAGTAAATTGTATGCATGGCGAGCGAGGTGAGGACGGTGCGCTTTCGGGACTTTTATCTATGTGTAAAGTACCGTTATGTTCGCCGGGTATAACCCCGTCGGCGACGTGTATCGATAAGCGCATAACGAAAGCGGTGCTTAAAGGTATGGGAATAAAAACGCTGCCCTGTATTGCGGTAAAAAGCGCTACGAATATTAAATGGAAAAAGTTTCCGGCGGTAGTAAAGCCTAATAAACTCGGTTCTTCGATAGGCGTTTCGGTTGCAAACGACGAAAAGGAGTTAAAAAGTGCCGTCTTACTTGCATTAAGGTACGGCGAGCAAGCAATTATCGAAGAAAAGATGACGGATTTTATCGAAATCAACTGTGCGGCGTATCTTGATAGAAACGGTAAAGTAATTACTTCCCCTTGCGAAAAACCAATGGCAAAAGGCGGAGTACTTACATTTGACGATAAGTACACGGAAGGCGAAAGGGAATTCCCCGCAAAAATAGAAAAAGCTTTGTCCGATAAAATAAGAAAGCTTACCGAAAAAATATATTCGGGAATAGACGCAACGGGTATTATACGTATAGACTTTTTCGTGCATGGCGGCGAAGTTTTCGTAAACGAAATCAACACAGTCCCCGGTTCGCTTGCGTACTATCTTTTTTGCAGCACTATAAAGGAGTTCGGAAAGTTGCTCGGCGAAATAATAGACGTCGCCGAAAGAAAGTTTGCGTCACAAACGACGTTTATTAAAAGTTATGATTCGGGGGTTTTGAACGTGCGCGGTGCAAAGGGCGCAAAACACTTGTAAAACCTTTTCGGTTGTGATAAAATACAAATGAAAAAAATTACGGAGTAAATTATGCAAAAAATCAGGATGAAAACGCCGCTTGTCGAAATGGACGGCGACGAAATGACAAGGATTCTCTGGAAGTGGATAAAGGAAATTTTAATAGAGCCCTACGTTGAATTAAAGACGGAGTATTACGACTTAGGACTTCCCGAAAGGGACAAAACCAACGACGAAATAACGGTAAAGTCGGCGGAAGCGACTAAAAAGTACGGCGTTGCGGTAAAGTGTGCGACTATTACCCCCAACCGTCAAAGGGTTGAAGAATACAACTTAAAGGAAATGTGGAAAAGTCCTAACGGGACTATCCGTGCCATGCTTGACGGCACGGTTTTCCGTGCGCCTATTTTAGTTGACGGAATCACGCCGTATATTCCTACATGGAAAAAGCCTATCGTTATCGCAAGGCATGCTTACGGCGACATATATAAGGCTGTTGACGGCGATGCGGGAAAGGGAACGGCGGAACTCGTTTATACGGACAGAAACGGCAACCGCAAAACGCAAAAGATTTTTGACTTTAACGGTGACGGGGTTGTTTGTGCCATGCACAATACGGACAAAAGCATTTCGTCATTTGCAAGGTCTTGTTTTAATTATGCGCTTGACGCACGCCTTCCGCTTTGGTTTTCCACAAAGGATACTATAAGCAAAATTTACGACGGAGAATTCAAAAAAATCTTTGCGGAAATTTATGAAAACGAGTATAAGGACAAGTTTGAAAAACTCGGAATAGAGTATATGTACACGCTTATCGACGACGTCGTCGCAAGGATAGTAAGGAGCGAAGGCGGTGTCATTTGGGCGTGCAAAAACTACGACGGTGACGTAATGAGCGATATGGTGGCAACCGCATACGGCAGCCTTGCCATGATGACTTCCGTTCTCGTTTCGCCCGACGGAATTTACGAGTACGAAGCGGCGCACGGTACGGTTACCCGCCACTACTACAAATACCTTAAAGGGGAAGAAACTTCCACAAACCCCGTGGCTACGATTTTCGCCTGGACGGGTGCGCTTAAAAAGCGTGGAGAACTTGATAGTATTCCCGAACTTTCCGCATTTGCCGAAAAACTTGAAAAGGCGACTATCGATACCATCGAGGGCGGCGAAATGACAGGCGATCTTACGGGGTTATTTAAAAAGCAAGGCGTTACACCCGTTAAACTTTCGTCGCGTGAATTTTTGAAATCTATCGCAAAAAGATTGTAAAAGGTTTAAACTTAATGGATTCTGTTAAGGAACTTAAAAAAATAATAGACGGAGCGGAGTATCTCGTTTTTATGGGTGGAGCAGGAGTTTCTACCGAAAGCGGCATACCCGACTTCCGTTCGCCCAAAGGACTTTACTCGGAAAAGTACAAGCGTTATTCGCCTGAAAAGGTGCTTTCCCGAGATTTTTTTCTGTCCCACACGGCGGAGTTTTACGATTATTATAAAAACAATATGCTTTTCCCGGACGCTGTGCCAAACGCTGCGCATATTGCACTTTCCAAACTTGAAAAGAAAGGAAAGTTGAAGGCGGTTATCACCCAAAACATTGACGGACTTCATTTTAAGGCGGGCAGTAAAAACGTAATAGAACTGCACGGCTCGGTTTTAAGGAACAGGTGTCTTCGTTGCGGAAAGGAATACGACTTAAAAGACGTAATCGATAGGAAAGGCGTTCCGTGTTGCGACATTTGCGGCGGCGTCATTAAGCCCGAAGTCGTTTTGTACGGCGAAAATTTGAGCGAAGACGCAATCACCCTTGCCATAAGGGAAATTTGCAAAGCGGACACGCTCATCGTCGGCGGTACTTCCTTAATGGTCAATCCGGCGGCGGCTTTCGTAGGTTATTTTAAGGGCAAAAACCTTGTTATAATAAATAAAGAGCCTACGCCTTACGATTCTTTTGCGTCGCTTATTATTCGCGAGCCTATCGCCGAAGTGTTTTCAAAACTCGTAAAGTAAAAACATAAATAATCGGTAATTTTTGATTTTTTGAAATCAGCCAAATAATTAACACTTTAACTTGAAAAAGTTAGAGTGTTAGTTTTTTTTAATAGGTAAATAAAAAGTATATTATGCCGATGCGACTAATTATGGAAAGTATTTTCATAATTGTGAAAAATTTTTTCAAAACTAATGTAATATAAATAACTATATGTTATAATCTAAATATAAACAATTCGGAGGTGTGAAGTGAAGAGAAAATTTTTATGTTTTATGCTTGCTTTTGTTTGTGTTATTACATGCAGTATCGCTATGACCGGATGCGGTAAAAGTATGGACAGATACATGGCAGTCGTTCCAACTGATCAGGAATATACCGCGACGCTTACGCATCATTTGGAAACCGGCAGCGGTAATTATGATTTTGCTTGGACTGTGATTCGTAAGAACGTAAATTTTTGTGGAGAAAATAGGACGGTTATTGCCGTTGATTATTCTGTAGTGGATAACAATAATCATGATTACGATTATGAGAAAGCGCTTTTATATACTTACAATGACAATACTAAACAAGGATATGCGTTTATTTTAAACGGCAATAAATGGGAAACCGATACGTCCGGTGAATGGTCGTACGTTTATGGATCTTACTCAAAGCCGGGTAGTTTTGTTTATGAAATCACCGAGGATATAAACGGAAGAGATTTTCCGTCAAGCAAAAAAGTTGAAACAGCAGAATATTTAGAGTATGATTTCGGTAGAGATAATGAAGTTTTCAGAATTTCAAATAATATGTACCACGTATTGCTATACTATTCATTTGATTACCAGGACACCCACGTGCGTAAAGAGGGAACGTTGACGCTTGGTACGCCGGGCGAATCAATACCTTACCTTTCAACTATAACTCCTGAAATGATTGGCGAATAACATAAAAGACCTATCGAAAAGATAGGTCTTTTTTATTGTGAGTTTCAAAAATTTGAAATTCAAATCCCTTTGTTGTTTTTAAATTTATTTTCCGTGATATTCGTCAAATAAATCGTTAGGAGTACACTCTAAAATATCACATAAGTTTTTAAGGTTTTCAAACTTAATACTCGACGTTTCATTGTTAACTATTTTATTAAAGTTTTGGTATGACAGTCCAAGCCTGATG
>JAXFZW010000046.1:0-9926 GCA_034184645.1 Clostridia bacterium
ATTGCTTTAAGTATAAAGTGTTGTTTACAAACTTTACGCGCAAAAAATTATTTACCGTTGTTTCGGTTATGGTTATCGCGCTGAGCGGGGTGCTTGATCAGGCGGCGGCGATGGACTTTTTTATCGTGCTTTTACCGTTTTTGTTAATGGCGGGGGAAGAACAACCTGTCAAAACGCTTTATCAGTAAACGAAGTGAAAACAATTAAAATCAAAACGAAAGTGTAAAAAGAAAAGCCGACTGAGATAAAACAGTCGGCTTTTTGAGTTGTCGCTAAATTATTGAAGCGGAAGTCCGTGTTTTTTTTCGGTTGCCTTTTTAACAGTAAGGAAAATAAAACCTATTATCAAAATTGAGTAATAACTTAAAAGACGCCAGGTTATCATCGCAGGGAAAGTAAAGCCACCGCGCTTCAAACCCGTTTCAAACAGGAAGTAAAATGATAAATCCGCCGCGCCGGAGTTACCGGGTGTGGGGAAGAAAGATACCGCCGCTTGCAAAATCACGCAGACTTCAATCATCTGCATCCATTCCATAAATCCGCCGACGCCTACCATGTCGAACCCGAAAAATCTTAACGTAAAGTAAGCGATGGAAAGCAACGCAAGTTGTTCGCACATGCCCATTAAAAATGAAGAAATAAACACGAGCGGATTAGTTGAAATCTTTTTTAGACACGTTGCGTTGTTTATGACCGTACGCATTGTTTTTTGCGTGGTGAGTTTGGGGTTTTTGACTATGCGCAGTTTAGAACCGAACCAAATTGCGATTTTTACGAAGAATGCGCCGACGCGTGGGAAAAAGCAAAAAGTTACTACCGTGAGCGGCATAAGAAACCCGAGTATCAAACCTGCGATAGCAAGAGTTGACGCAACGGTAATCGAATCCTTTGAAAAATATTGCCAGTCTATACCCAAAGCGTTAGTTTGGAGTAAAATAAGTGCGGTAACGCCTATTATCGTAAAAGCGAATTGACTTTGGAAAAAGGTTGCAATAGGCAGCGACGCCGCCGCCCCGCCGTGAACGCCGTGTTTTGAAAGGTAGTAAATTTCAAACGGTTGACCGCCTACCGCAAGCGGAGTCACGTAGTTGTAGTAATGCCCTACGATAGCCGTCCCCATACACGTTTTAAAGTGCCATTTACCGGTAAGGTGTTTTGCGCAAACCGAAAGTTTAAGACCTTTGAAAAAGTATGCGAAAAACAACGCTAAAAGCGCACAGGGAAGATAAAACCAGTTTTTGCTTAAAGTGTCGAAAATTTCACCTGCGGGCGCAAGCGGTTTATCGGACGCAAAGTCGCGGAGTGCGGTAAATATTATCGTGCCGACGATAATGACGACAAAAAGTATTGAAAAAACGCGTTTGAATAATTTTTGCCTTTTGTCTATGGTCTTTTCGTCGGCGATAAAAAGATTTTGCATTGAAAGTTGCTTTCCGCTACTCTTTTTAGGGTCTTTAATCTCGTTTTTGTCGTCCGGATTTTCGCTTGTCGAAACGGGGTCGTCAGGCGGATTCTGGACGTCTTTTATATCGACTTCAACCAAAGTCGGTTCGGCATTTTCGTCAATTTCGATTTTGCCGATTTTTGCGTTTTCGTTTTCGTTCATAAAAATTATTCTACACCTTTATAAAGTTTATGTCAAGGTATTGTGTGAGCGTGCGGAATTTAAGCATCGAAGCGCTAGCGGCGACAAAGTATAATATGCTTTTTTATATGTGCTCGTTAAAGTTGACAATTTTTTTGAAAGGGGTTAGAATATTACCGAAAAACAGTTAAATTATACTTGCAGGTGAACTATGGGTATTTACGAAGAACTCGTTGAAAGGGGGCTTATCGCTCAACTTACCGACGAAAACGAAATAAAGGAACTTATCAACGCCGGCGGCGCAAAGTTTTATATAGGTTTTGACCCGACGGCAGATTCCTTACACGTAGGGCATTTTATGGCGCTTTGCCTTATGAAAAGATTGCAGATGGCGGGCAACAAACCTGTCGTGTTTATAGGCGGCGGCACCGGTTATATCGGCGACCCTTCGGGTAGGTCGGATATTCGTTCAATGATGACGCCCGAAAAGATTCGGCATAACAGCGACTGTTTTAAAAAGCAGATGGAAAGGTTTATCGAGTTCGGCGAAGATAAAGCGATAATGGTAAACAACGCCGACTGGCTTTTAAAACTCAACTACATCGAACTTTTGCGTGACGTCGGGGCGTGTTTTTCGGTAAACAACATGCTGCGTGCGGAGTGCTACAAGCAGCGTATGGAAAAGGGACTTTCCTTCCTTGAATTCAACTATATGATTATGCAGGCGTACGACTTTTACCATCTTCACGAAAATTACGGTTGCAATATGCAGTTCGGCGGCGACGATCAATGGTCGAACATGCTTGCCGGCACCGAACTTATAAGAAAAAAGACGGGCGACGACGCTTACGCCATGACGATAACCCTTTTACTTAACAGCGAAGGCAAAAAGATGGGTAAAACCGCAAAAGGTGCGGTTTGGCTCGATCCGAATAAAACTTCTCCGTTTGAGTTTTACCAGTATTGGCGGAACGTTGACGACGCCGACGTAATGAAGTGTATTAAAATGCTCACCTTCCTTCCGCTTGACGAAATTAAGGAAATGGAAGGTTGGGATGAAACCCGCATAAACGAAAAGAAGGAAATTTTGGCATACGAACTTACCGCTTTGGTTCACGGCAAGGAAGAAGCCGACAAGGCAAAGGAAGCGGCGCGCGCACTTTTCTCGGGCGAAGGGGACGAATCGAACATGCCGACCACCGAAGTCGGTGAAGAAAGTTTAACGGACGGCAAAATTTTCCTGTCCGACCTTATGGTTTTGTGCAAACTTGCACTAAGTAAGGGCGAAGCGAAAAGGCTTATTCAACAGGGCGGCGTTTCGGTAAACGGCGAAAAGGTTTCGGATTTTGCTTTTGCGGTAGAAAAGGACGCACTTAAAGAAGGCGTTAAAATAAAGAAAGGCAAAAAAGTTTTCCACAAAGCGATTTTGAAATAGTCAATGAACAATAAAAAAGCCTGCGGTTACTGCCGCAGGCTTTTTTAATAATTTGATTTAAATACTTACTTCAACGGTGATTTTAGCGGTTTCTTCGGCGGAAATTCTTACGTCCATTTTGTAAACGCCCACCGTTTTGATGTTGCTTTCAAGCAAAATCTTTTTCTTATCTATATCATAGCCCATTTCGTAAAGTTTATCGGCGATTTCCTTGCTGGTGACCGCACCGAAAAACTTACCGTTTCCGCCGCTTTTTGCGACGATTTTAACCGTTTTTCCGTTAAGTTTTTCTTTTAATTCGCGGTTTGCTTTAAGGAGTTCCTGACGGTGGAATTCTTCCGCCTTTTTCTTATTTGCGGTGTCGTTAAGCGCCTGCGCGTCAGCAGGTTTAGCGAGCCCTTTTTTTATCAAAAAGTTTTGAGCGAATCCGTCCTTTGCGTCTATGATTTCGCCTTTTTTACCAGAGCCTTTTACGTCTTGAAGCAATAAAACTTTCATTTTCAGCACCTTCGTTTTTTTATTATTTTACCTAAAAAATACGCTTTTGTCAATAAAGTGTGTATATTACCTTGAATCCGTAGCACAATATTTTTAAGGAGATAATTATGTCAAGAAATTATTCAATCAAATGCGACGTAATGAAGTGCCGCCACAATGCGGACGGGTGCAACTGCTGTTTGGACGCGGTAAAAATTACCTGTTCGGGCGCAGGCGAAAAATGCACTTATTGCGACGACTATTCCGAAAAGGAATAAGGGGACGTAAAAAGAACCGCTTTTACCAAGCGGTTCTTTTGCTTTTTAAAAGGATTTTGCGCCTTCAAAGACTCTTTAATTGACCTTATAAATGTTGACAAAAGCGCTTATTATATATTATAATATCAAAATAGAAAATTATAAGCGGAAGTATCGCCGCTTTTTATAAGGAGACAATTATGGCAGAAGAAGTTATTCTTACTAAAGAAGGCAAAGAAGAACTCGAAAAACGCTTGGAGTACTTAAAACTCGAAAAGCGCGCGGAAATTACCGAACGTATCAAAACCGCAAGGGAATTCGGCGACCTTTCCGAAAACGCCGAATACGACGCTGCGAAAAACGAACAAGCGATGATCGAAGGCGAAATCCTTGAAATCGAACAAAAGCTCAAATATGCGGTTATTATCGACGGAAACAAAAAAAGCGGCACGGTTTCGCTCGGCAGCAAAGTTGAATTTGTCGATAACGAAACGGGTGAAACTTACGTTTACGAAATCGTAGGTACTACCGAAGCGGACGTAGAACAGGGCAGAATTTCAAACGAATCGCCTATCGGAAACGCACTTCTCGGCAGAAAGGCGAAGGACAACGTAAGCGTACCGGTTCCCGCAGGCATTATGAACATAACCATCAAAAAAGTTGACTAATTTACTTAAAGGATTAAAATGGACGAATTAAAAAACGTAAACGGTCAGGCGGAAGAACTTGACCTTAACGAAATTTTAAAGGTAAGAAGGGCAAAACTCGACGCTTTAAAAGCGGCGGGACAAGACCCTTTTAAAAAGGTAAGATACGACCGCACGGCGCTTTCAACCGATATTAAGGAAAATTACGCCGAATACGAAGGGAAAACCGTCGGCATTGCCGGCAGGCTTATCAGCAAGCGTATTATGGGTAAAGCGTCCTTTGCGGTTATTCTTGACGGCAAGGGAACAATACAAAGTTATCTTTCAATAAACGATTTGGGCGACGCATATACCGCGTTTAAGGACTTTGACATAGGCGACATTATCGGTATAACCGGTTTCGTTTTCAAAACCCGTACGGAAGAGATTTCCGTACACGCGCAAAGCGTGGAACTTTTATCCAAGTCGCTTTTGCCGCTTCCCGAAAAGTATCACGGATTGAAGGACGAAGACACGAGATACCGTCAAAGGGAAATCGACTTAATTGCAAACCCCGACGTAAAAAAGACTTTCGTTATGCGTTCTAAAATTCTTACCGCAATAAGGAACTATCTTGACGGAATAGGGTATCTCGAAGTCGATACCCCCGTTTTGCAGCCGCTTGAAATAGGCGCAGCCGCAAGACCGTTCAAAACTTTCCATAACGCGCTCGGACTCGATATGTATCTTAGAATCGAGACCGAACTTTACTTAAAACGTTTAATCGTCGGCGGTTTCGACAGGGTTTACGAAGTCGGAAGAATTTTCCGTAACGAAGGCATGGACAGATCGCACAACCCCGAATTTACTACGGTTGAAATGTACCAGGCGTACAGCGACTACTTCGATATGATGAATCTTATCGAAGATATGTACCGCACTATTACTTTGAAAGTTTGCGGTACCGATAAAATCACCTATCAGGGCGTTGAAATCGATATGGGTAAACCTTGGGAAAGGCTTACCATGGTAGAAGCGGTTAAAAAATACGCAGGCGTTGATTACGACGACTGGAAAACGGACGAACAGGCACGTGCCGTCGCAAAGGAAAAAGGCGTCGTCGTAGAAGAAGGCGACGAAGCGACGAAAGGGCACGTTTTAATCGCATTTTTTGACGCTTTCGTTGAAGAAAAACTTATTCAGCCGACAATTATTTACGATTATCCGGTTGAAAATTCGCCGCTTGCCAAAAGGAAACCGAACAACCCCGCTTTCACCGAAAGGTTTGAGTATTTTATGTACGCAAGGGAAATGGGCAACGCCTTCTCCGAACTTAACGATCCTATTGACCAAAGAGAAAGATTTGTTAAACAGGTTGAAGCAAAGCGTGCAAAGGGCGGCAACGACGCTAAAGTTGACGAAGACTTTTTAACTGCGTTAGAATACGGACTTCCCCCGACAGGCGGACTCGGATTCGGCGTGGACAGGCTTGTTATGCTTTTAACCGACAGCGCGTCGATAAGGGACGTTATTTTGTTCCCGACGATGAAACCTATAAAGAACAATTAACCTTAAATGGACAACCGTATAACAAAAAAAAGGCTTTCAAACTTTCTCGCTTACGAGTGGATAGCCATTATAATCGTAGCGGTGGTGGCCGTTATCCTTATGGAACTGTTTTTTACGTTTGCAAGCGTAAGGCTTACCAAAGGACAACGGTTTACCTACTTTTACGACGAATTCGTTTCGGGCGATTCCGACAACGATTTTTATACGGTTATCGATGAAGAAGATTCTTTCAGTTTCGATATAAGAGAAGTAGTCGGCGAAAAACTTTCAAAAGAAGCCAGCACGCTTGTGACCAGGGTGACGACGGGCGAGGCGAACGTTATTTTTACCGACACGGTAAAGCGGACTAACTCCACCGGGCAAACTTCAAGGGTAAACAGAATAATCGACCAGTTCGACGGCTTTACCTTCGGCGACGAAACCGACGACAAAAGCGCAGTCAGGGCGGTAAGCGAATATCTTTCAAGGTTTTTAGCCGACGACAAGCAAGATAAATCGCCGCTTGATTACGGCAACCTGTCCGAGCAAAAAATCGCCGCTAATTTTAACGAACGCGCAACCGCAAGGATTTACCGCAACGACTTAAAGGCGGGCATCGTTTCTGTAAACGACGAGTATGAAAGAATACGTAAACTTTGCGAAGATACGGTTTACTTTAAAAAAATAATCGAGTACAATCAAACGCTTGCCGACGACGCCAAAATTTTTTACTCATATAAGCGTTATTCTGAAACGGTTGAAAACGGCGGAAACAAGCCGAGCGGGTACGATGAAGATACGGAAAGATATTACGGGCTTAACCTTAGCAGAATAGGTCCAAAAGCCAAAAACGTTTTCTATCTTACCGACTCGGAAGAAACCGGCGACGTGATTGCCGTCTTGTTTAATCTCGGCGATGTGTACGGCGATTTGAAATTTGAATTTATTTCGTTTATAGACGCTATTATAAAAAATTACTCTAACTTTGCGGACGCTCTATCATGAAAGGGCTTAAAATTTACGATGCAATAAGCGAATACGCTAAATCTCGTCCGGTAAGACTGCATATGCCCGGACATAAGGGCAAAAGATTTTTGAGGTTAAAACCTTCGCTCGACGTCACCGAACTTACCCGTATAGATAACGCAAAGGTAGTAAGCCTTGCCGAAAACGACTGTGCGGAAATTCTCGGCGCAAAAAAAGTGTTCTTTTTAAGCGACGGGGCGACGTCGGGGATTCTTTCGGTAATTTACGCAACAAAAAGGGACGGCGGAAAACTTATTATAAACCGTTCTGCGCATAAAAGCGTTTACAATGCGTTGAAAATTTGCGGTATCGAGCCGATTATAGTAAACGGTGAAATTACCGCCGATAAAATTAAAGATATTTTTGAAAACGAAAAGTCGGCGTATGCCGCTTTTCTTACATATCCCGATTACATGGGTAATACCTTTGACTTAAAAGCGGTTAAAAAGGTGTGTGAAAAACAAGGCAAACTTCTTTTGATCGACTCCGCTCACGGCAACCATTTTAAGTTTTTGGGCCTGCCTTATGCGGGTGAAATCGCCGACGTGTCGGTGGAAAGCCTGCATAAAACCGCATACTCGCTAAATCAGGGCGCGATAATATGCGTAAACGAACCAAGCCTATATGACAAAGTTGGTCAGGCAGTTTCGGTGTTTACGACGACAAGCCCGTCCTATCTTATACTTGCGTCGGTGGAATACGGCGTCAAGTATGCGGCATCAAACAAAAAAAAGTACTTAAAAGTAGCGGCATGGGTAAGGGAAGTAAAGCGGGAACTTCAAAAAGCGGGGCTTAAAATTTTGGCCGCTGCCGACCCGTTTAAAATAGCCGTGCTTACAGGTGAAAGCGGATACGACGGAAACGATATTGAAAAACATCTCGAAAGCAAAAAGATATTTTCCGAACTGTACTCCGAAAACGAAATTTTATTTATGGTTTCTGCGGCAACGAAAAAAAGCGAGTTGAAAAAACTGCTTAAAGGTATTTTATCCGCAGTAAAATCTCTTGAAAAAAAAGATATTGTAAAAAGGCGAGTAAGGATTCCCGAAAGGCAAATGAGTTATCTTAAAGCGACTTCGGACTGGGAATACACGAACATACAGGACGCGGCAGGTAAAATTTGTGCCGAAAACTTCGGGACTATACCGCCGTGCGAACCGGCTTTCGTCGCCGGCGAAATTATCGACGAAAGCGTGAAAACGCTCAAAGGCGAAACTTTCGGCGTTTACGAAGGAAAAGTCAAAACTGTCAGGGGAAAGTGAAATGAAAGGCAAGTTCATTACGTTTGAAGGCTGCGAAGGTGTAGGTAAATCTCGCCAAATAAAACTGCTTAAAGAATATTTAGACAACAATGGGATACACTACTACCTTACGAGAGAACCGGGCGGTTCGCAGGTTTCCGAAAAAATAAGGGAAATTATTTTAGACGGTAAAAACGCAGCGATGACAGACGAGTGCGAAGCACTTTTATATGCGGCGGCGCGCGTGCAACTTCTTAAAGAAATTATCGCCCCAAAACTTGCCGCAGGCGAACTTGTGATTTGCGACAGATTCGTCGATTCTTCGCTCGCTTACCAAGGTTATGCGCGCGGACTCGGCGTTGACTTTATAAGCAAAATAAACTCTTACGCTATTGAAAATTTTACACCCGACTACACGGTGTTTTTAGATCTTCCGCCCGAAAAAGCATTTTTAAGGAAGGGCGGAGCGGACAAAAACGACAGGCTTGAACTTTCGGGTATGGAATTTCACAACAAAGTATATAAAGGATACAAAGAGCTTTCCGAAAAGTTCAAAGACAGGTATATCGTAATAGACGCATCGGGCGAAAAACCCGAAACCCACGCAAAGATAATTTCGGCGCTTAAAGAAAAGGGCGTTATAATATGATAGATTTTTATTCGCTCGTAAAAACGACGAAAGCGTTTTCGTCCTTTAATAAGGAAACGTTCGGCAACTTGTCGCACGCATACCTTATCGTTCATCCCGACGGCGACAATCTTTTGACTTACTTAAAAATTTTCGCGAAGGCGGCGGTAAAAGGGGACGAGCGAGTAGATACGCTTATCGATGAAGGGTATCATCCCGACGTTAAAATTTATCCCGTCGGGCGGGATAACGTTTTGACCGAAGACGTAGCCGATTTGATAAACGAAAGTTACGTTAAACCGATTGAGTCGGATAAAAAGATATTTATTGTAAACCGTGCCGAAACTATGAACCAAACGGCGCAAAACAAACTTTTGAAAACTCTTGAAGAACCGCCGAAAAACGTGACTATTTTTCTCGGGGCGACTAGCGAATATCCTTTGATTGCTACCGTAAAATCAAGGGTAAGGAAAATTTTTATTCCGGAGTTTGACGGCGCAGCGCTATTTAATGCGCTTAAAGAGGACTGTCCCGACTTTGAAAAGTTGAACACGGCAATCGCTTGCGGCGACGGTACTGTCGGCAAGGCGTATAAAAATTATCACGATGAAAAACTTGGCGAAACGGTTGACGCTGCGTGCGATATGCTAGTCAACATGAAGTCGTCTAAAAACGTACTTGAATTTTCGCGCAAAATAGTCGGCAAGTATGAAATCAACGATTTTTTGAACGCACTTAAAACCATACTCCGCGACATGCTTGCAAATATAGAAGGAAAGCCCGAACTTATAGGAAGCGGCGTCGTTTTTGAAAAGGCATCGGCGGCGGAAGGGTTTACCGAAGGTGCGATTATTTACGCCATCGAGAAAATCAGGGAAGCGGAAGAAAGACTAAAATTCAACTCTTCCGAAGACATGGTTTGCGAGTGGCTTATGTTTCAGATTTTGGAGGGCAAGTATAAATGGCGAAAGTTATAGGTGTTAAATTTAAAAACACCGCCAAAACATATTATTTTTCACCGCTTGAAGGGGAAGATTATCCTATCGGTTCGGGTGTAATTGTCGAAACCGCAAAGGGACTGGAATTCGGGACGATAGTTTTTA
>JAXFZW010000047.1:0-7865 GCA_034184645.1 Clostridia bacterium
GCCTGAATAAGGTATGCGGAAATGTCATATCAGAAAAGGAAATTTTTTTGTCCGCTTTTTGTTTTACTGTGGAAGAAAGCCCGTACGAACCGCCTATTACGAAGGTAAGGTTTTCCCCTTTTGAAATAGCCGACTTAATAATTTCGGCAAAACCTTCACTCGACTTCTTTTCGCCCTCCGGCGTAAGAACGACGACTTTACCCGAAAGTTTGCTTAATATTTTTTCGCCTTCCTTTTCAACCGTTTTTAAGGCGAGCGAGTCGTCTGTTTTTTTAAAATTTTCTTCTTCGACTTCGGTTATCTTAAAATCGCAAAACGCCGACAGCCTTTTTGAATACTCGGCGATGCCGCTTTCAAAATACTTTTCCTTTACCTTTCCTACGGCAACGACGTTAACTTTAATCATGCGAAAAACCCTAAAACTATCATGGCGACGCAAATAAGTACGCCGATAATTCCGAACGGAAAGAAAGCCGCTTTTACGGCACCCTTTTCACGCTTTGCGGCGGAACGCTTAAAAAGCAACATGATAAACGCAAACGAAACGAGAAAGGCTATTCCCATTAAAATAAAGGTTATGCTGAAAAAGTTTACGGCTATTCCGAAGTATTCAAACGAAAGTACGGCAAAGTTGTTTAGAAAGTGCGAGATGATTGCGGGGTAAACGCTGTTTGCTCGCCACGTCATAACCGAAAGGAAAAATCCGTAAATAAACTGGTAAATAAGTTGCGCCGCCGAGCCGTGGTACAGCGCAAAAAATAATGCGGTTATTACCGACGACAGTATAATCCCCGTATTTTTAAGACAGGAAAGCAAAACGCCCCTGAAAAAAAGTTCTTCAAATACTGCCGGAATAACGCAAAGTGCCAAAATACCGATAAGGTAGTCGCCCGTTCCGCTGCGCACCCAAGTAAAGCCGTTTACTTTAAGTCCTATTGCCGACAAAAGCCTTACGAACGCTTCGTTGATAAACCCAAGGCCGAAAAGCATACCGAACGACAAAACTATCGCAAGTCCCGAAAACGTCCTTGAAAACCGCCTTACAACCATAAGATTTTTAGCGTTGAAACCGAAAACGGTTTTCCCCACTATAAGAACGGCGGCAAGCGCAAATACCGTTGATAGCGACACCAAAAGATAGTGTGCGGACGTGTATCTTTCGCAAACCGTATTCGCAATAGCCTGCAATAAAAATAAAAATATTAAATTTGCCGCGATAAAAACGTTAAACAGAACTCCCGTTTTAAAACCTTGCTCGCGGACTGAAACGTTTTGTTTTTCCATACGTCGTTATTTTACAATATTTTTATATTTAAGTAAACCGTTTTTAGGTTTTTAATTGTTTTTTTAATTATAAAAGTAATTTATTTCTTTTCGCATACGTATAATTTTTTGAAGGTATAGTATGAAAAGATTTTTTGTTTGTTTCCTGACTTTGGCTGCGGTACTCACCGTTATTTTATCGCTTTACGGTTGTAAAAGCGAAATCTCACTTTTCCCTTACGTTTCAGAAGTAAGGCGAGATATTTTATCGGGCGAAAAGAACGGTTATACGGTAAAAGCCTGCCTGTGTCAGTCCGAAACCCCTAAAACCGAAGACGGAAAAGCAGGTACGCTTATACCGTTTATAGAATTTACCCTGTCGGGCGAAAAGACCACCGCCGCCTACCGCCTTAATTTTACGCAAGGCGGCAAAAATTACTCCGGTCAATTTGAAACCAATCCCGTATCGGGCGCATTGACGCTTAAAACGGAAGTTGACGGAATAAATTTTAAAACTCTTAACGTAAGCCTTGCCCGTGCGGACGAAATAACCGAAATCACTCTGAATTCGATACTTCCCGAAAATACGGCGTCGCCCGAAACCGCCCTTAAAAACGCATACGCTAAAAGCCCTTCGCTTTTCGACTCGTACAGGGATGAAAACGGAGTTTTTAAAGCTGAAATTCAAATCAGAATTACGGTAAAAAACGACAAGGCATACTACTTTTTCGGGCTTGCCGACGGAAGCGGCTACAAGGCGTTTTTGGTTGACGCCAAAACTTGCGAAATTCTTGCGGTAAGAGAAGTGTTTTAAGTTAAACTTTAAAATAAAACCGTCCGTTTGAGCGTAAACTCTTACGGACGGTTTTTATTATGTTTTATTTTACTTTGAAACGGAATCCAAAATATTCCTTGCTACGAAAACGCCGCTTGCCGACGCATGCGAAAGCGAGTGAGTGACGCCCGAACAGTCGCCGATTACGTAAAGTCCTTTGTGACACGTCATAAGGTTTTCGTCAATATGAACCATCATATTGTAAAACTTAACTTCAACGCCGTATAAAAGCGTGTCGTCGTTAGCCGTTCCGGGTGCGATTTTATCGAGTGCGTAAATCATTTCGATTATACCGTCAAGTATTCTCTTGGGCAAAACCAACGAAAGGTCGCCGGGAGTTGCCGAAAGCGTCGGAACGACGAAGCCTTCCGAAATACGCTTTGGCGTACTTCTTTGCCCTGCTATAAGGTCGCCGAAACGCTGTATCATAACGCCGCCGCCAAGCATGTTTGAAAGTTTAACTATATTTTCCGCATAAGCCGTGCTGTCGTTAAAAGGCTCCGAGAATCTTTTGCTGACTAAAAGCGCAAAGTTGGTGTTGTTTGTGTGAAGTCTTTCGTCCTCGTACGAGTGTCCGTTTACGGTAACGATACCGTTAGTGTTTTCGGTAACAACCGAGCCGTGCGGATTCATACAAAACGTTCTTACAGCGTCGTCGTACTTTTCGGTACGGTACATAATTTTACTTTCGTAAAGTTCGTCGGTAAGGTGCGAAAAGATTTCCGCCGGAAGTTCTACCCTGACGCCTAAATCAACACGGTTGGAGTGTGTTGCGATGCCGAGTTTTTTACACACCGTTTCCATCCATTTACTTCCGCTGCGCCCTACCGAAACGATACACTTTTCACAAAAATATTCTTCGCCCTTGACGGTAACGACGTATCCGCCGTCCGCCACATCCAACGTATCGACGGGCGATTTGAAAAATATATCAACCTTATCTTTTAACTTATCGTAAATGTTTTTCATTACG
The DNA here is from genome assembly GCA_034184645.1 of Clostridia bacterium. GTDB lineage: Bacteria > Bacillota > Clostridia > Christensenellales > Borkfalkiaceae > UBA1259. Next base: position 3,072 of record JAXFZW010000047.1, read on the forward strand.
ACGAAGTTTTTATCCGTTCCCAGGTGACGGACGGAAGCGTCCAAAAGGTGCAACCTGTTTTGCAAGCAAAGTTTTTTGATTTTGGTGTTTGCGGTAGAGTAAAGTTTGCTGCCTTCACCGCCGTTTGCAAGGTTGATTGCGTCAACGTAGCGCATAAGCGAAATAGCCTTTTCCTTGCCTATATATTCGTGAAGAGTTCCGCCGAACTGGTTGGTTATGTTGTACTTACCGTCGGAAAACGCACCTGCGCCGCCGAAACCGTTCATAATTGCGCACGACGGGCAGTTGATACACGATTTAACTTTATCCCCGTCGATAGGACATTTACGCTTTTCAATGGGGTTGCCCGCTTCAAAAACGGCAATTTTTAAATCTTTTCCTTTTTCGACGAGTTCGTAAGCGGCAAAAATACCGCCCGGACCTGCGCCGATTATTATTACGTCATAACTTTTCATGTGTTCACCTTTATTTGTTAAAATTGTCTTTAAGCGACACGATTTCGCTTAAAACGACTTTATCCTTTAATTTAAGTTTTTTGTAGTAGCCCGTTCTTATCATTTGGAAAGGCTTTTCTTCCGTATTGAAAACGTAAGGTTCTACTTTGCCGTTAAATATGCTTACGCTGTTTTCGTTCATGCGTTCGGAAAAGTCCTGCCCGGGATATTCTTCGTCTTTAAGAAGATATCCGTATTTCCTGATTTCGGTATCGACGGCGTCGTCGGCGTTTACCCATTGAATAACGCCCTTGACCTTTATGCCCGACGTATCGTTTCCGCTTTTCGATTCGGGAACGTAAGAACAAATTATTTCCTTAACCTTTCCGTCTTCATCAACGATAACGTCGTCGCAATGTACTATATACGCCGATTTTAAGCGAACGTATCCGTCCTTTTTAAGCCTGAAATATTTAGGCGGAGGATCGAGTAAAAAATCATCCTCGTCGATAAACAGATTCTTTGAAAAGGTGATTTTCCTTTTCTTTTCGGGTTCGTTCGGATTGACGTCGAAATCGAGTTCTTCCGTCTTTCCTTCGGGGTAATCCTTAATAGTCAATTTTACGGGTTTAACTACCATCATCGCGCGTTCGGCACGTAAATTAAGGTATTCCCTTACGCAAGCTTCAAGATAACTTATCTGCACTTCGGAATTTGCTTTCGCAACGCCTATCCTTGCGCAAAAATCTTTTAACGCTTCGGCGGGTATTCCCCTGTTGCGAAGTCCCGTAAGCGTGGGCATACGAGGATCGTCCCATCCGTCGACCTTGCCGTCTTCCACGAGTTTTTTAAGATACCTTTTACTCATAACGAGGTTAGTCACGTTTAGCCTTGCAAATTCGATTTGACGGGGCTTGGGATTAAACCCGAGCGTTATACCCACCCAGTCGTAAAGCGGACGGTGATCTTCAAATTCAAGCGTACAAAGCGAGTGAGTAACGCCCTGTAAAAAGTCGCAAATGGGGTGTGCAAAGTCGTACATAGGATAAATGCACCACTCGTCACCCGTGCGGTAATGATGCTCGCGTAAAATTCTATAAATAACGGGGTCGCGCATGTTGATATTCGGGCTTGCCATATCTATTTTTGCACGAAGACATTTGCTGCCGTCGGGATACTTACCCTCTTTCATTTCGTAAAAGAGTTTTAAGTTTTCTTCCACGCTGCGGTTTCTATAAGGGCTTTCCTTTCCGGGTTCGGTAAGCGTTCCCCTTGACGCCGAAATTTCTTCCGGACTCATATCGCAAACGAAAGCGTTGCCGAGTTTTATTTCCTCAACGGCGTATTCGAAAATTTTGCCGTAAAAATCGGACGCGTGAACGACCTTGTCGTAGGAAAAACCGAGCCACTCGATATCTTTTTTTATCGCTTCTTCGTATTCTTCCTTTTCTTTTGACGGGTTCGTGTCATCCAAAAACAGGTTGCACTTGCCTTTGTACTTGTCCTTTACACCGAAGTTGATGCAAAGCGATTTAGCGTGCCCGATGTGAAGGTAGCCGTTAGGTTCGGGCGGAAAACGCGTCTGAATTTTGTCAGCAGGAACTTTCCCGCTTTCGATTTCTTCGTTGATGATTTGTTCAATAAAATTAGTTGCTTCTACCATAATTTGCTCCAAAAATACCCACGATAGGCATTATACCATATTTTACTGAAATAATAAAGCGATTTTTTAAAAATCAAAAAATGAATGATATAAAAATATATAGATTACGGCGACCTTTTAAATATGCGATTAAAATTTTTATTTTTTTAGTTAAAAATGCTTTCAGGGCTTGACTTTGGCGTAAATTTGTCCAAAACCGCGTGATAAAATTTAAATGAGATTTTTTTTGAGGAGAAATTTTATGAATTGGGGAGCATTGTTCATTGCACTTTTTTTAACTGCTTTTATCTACCTTATTTTCCCTATCGTTTACCTTTTAAAAAAAGGTAAAGTCAGCGTAAAAAAAGGAAGAAAAATGGCTTTAATCAACTCAATAGTTTGCGCCGTTGTTTTTTTAATTATCGCCGTAATAATCGCTTCAAACGACAAAAGTATGGATATGTCCGGTTATAGCCTTATTCCTGCCGTCACTTACTACTTCATCGCAAAATTTATACTCACCGATAAAAATATCAATGAAAAAAATGATTTTATATCAAACAACAATCAAAACAAACAATCTACCGACAAAGAAGAAAAGGCTAACGACGAAAGTAAATTATAACTTTTTAAATCGCCCCAAAAAGGGTTTTTCGATTTTTTTGAGTATATTTATTATGTAAGGCTAAACAAAGGAGAAAAATGGCAGACGCTAACTTTACGAAAAAAAACAAAAGACTAATCATTCTTTTCATCTGTGATTTACTTGAAAAGGGCACGTCCCCCGACAACCCCTTTTCGATAACTAAAATCACGAACGCGCTAAACAAACTCGGAATCAAATGCGAACGCCGTACGGTAAGCAGAAATATCAATTATTTGATAGCCTACGGAAAACCTATAATAAAACTTCCGAGCGGAAAAGTGTACTACGACAAATCTTTGGAGAAAAACAAATGACGAAAGAAAATTTAAAAGGAAACTACGTTATCCGTTTTAAAGACGGTGTTAGTACCGTCGGTAAAATTACCGACGTTTTAAAATCAGAAAAAGGTAATGAATATTTAAGCGTATTATTTAACGATGGGACAACTGCTTTGTTTCCCTTTCCCGATATTGCCGACCCCAAATTCAGCAATGCCTTTAAATTCGTTGACGACGAAGTAAAAGAATACGTTGAAAAATTGTACGCTGAAAAAGAAAATATACCCACTAATATTACGAAATCGGCGACGACCTCACTAACCACTTCGGTTGTCAACAAGGATATTAAGCGAATCAATGACTTAACGAATGGGAAATTTATCGGACGCAACATCTCTCAAAAGTACGGCAACATTACAATGGACAAAAAACTAATTATCAATTATCAATACGGCACGACCGCCCAAAAAATATACCTTGAATGTTGTTCTGTATTTGGATTTTATTATTCTAAACAAGGTTCTTTTGCAAAGCAAAAACCTTTGTTCGCCACTAATTGCACTCCGGATGGCTACGACGTTTGGATGCTCGCACACAGTGACGTTAAGGGCGACACTAATAAAACGTGGTGGAACTTTATTGAATACAACGGCAAACGCATTACTCAATATAATATAAATCCCGGGTTTAACGGCGATAATTTAAGATTGACTTTTGTAAAACAGGCAAACGGATACTACGTTTATTTAGGCATATACAAATATGTCAACAGTTACACAGTCGAAGACGGTAATGCAAAATATTATGCATACATTTTAGAAAGGGTTGACGAAAACGATTATGTCAGAACCTAAAACGCTATAATTTAGGCGGGCGGGGCAATTTTTGCCCCGCCCGTATTGTTTTAATATGCCTTTTAATTGCTTCTTTTATATTCGCTTGACTTAAAAAAACTTATATTGTAAAATATCATTTGCTAATAATTTACAAGAAGGTAATTTATGGAACAAAAAGCAACTATGGAAAAAATCGTAAATCTTTGCAAAAACCGTGGGTTCGTTTACCCCGGCAGCGAAATTTACGGCGGACTTGCCAACAGCTGGGACTACGGCCCCTTAGGCGTTGAATTTAAAAACAACGTAAAAAAGGCTTGGTGGAAACGTTTCGTTCAGGAAAATAAGTACAACGTCGGGCTTGACTCGGCGATAATCATGAACCCCGAAACATGGGTGGCGTCAGGTCACGTAGGCGGATTTTCCGATCCCCTTATGGACTGCAAACAATGCCGCGCAAGACATAGGGCAGATAAACTTATCGAAGATTACGCCGCGGCAAACGGAACTTCCGACAATCCCGCCGCATGGACATTTGAACAAATGGCGGCGTTCATAAAAGAAAAGAATATACCCTGTCCCGTTTGCGGCGGACACGAGTTTACTGACATTAAAAAATTCAATCTCATGTTCAAAACGTTTATCGGCGTAACCGAAGATTCGACTTCTACCGTTTATCTTCGTCCCGAAACTGCGCAAGGTATTTTCGTAAACTTCCCCGCGGTTGCAAGAACGACGAGAAAAAAACTTCCCTTCGGTATCGGTCAAATAGGTAAATCATTCCGCAACGAAATCACCCCCGGAAACTTCGTTTTCAGAACACGTGAATTCGAGCAAATGGAACTTGAATTTTTCTGCAAACCGGGTACCGATTTGGAGTGGTTTAAGTATTGGAAAGATTACTGCTACAAATTCCTACTTGACCTTAATATGGATAAAGACAAGTTAAGACTTCGCGACC
>JAXFZW010000048.1:0-11446 GCA_034184645.1 Clostridia bacterium
AACCGGACGCGCGTTTTGTCAAGATAAACCATATCCTTATATACGCCGCGCTTAAATTGACAAAGTTCCATTATAGGACCTACGTAGTCGGGCGGCGTAAATATACTTGCGTTGATGACCGGTTCTTCCATATAAGCGATTTCGGTAGTCGGGGGAAGGTGCGTCGGGTTTTCAACCGTTAACACCTGCCCGTCGGTTTTATATACTTTGTACGAAACGGACGGTGCGGTCGTTATTATGTCAAGGTCGAATTCACGTTCTATCCTTTCCTGAATAACGTCCATGTGAAGTAGCCCCAAAAACCCGCAACGGAAACCGAATCCCAAAGCGGCGGAGTTATCCGGTTCGATAGAGAGCGCGGCGTCGTTCAGTTTTAATTTTAAAAGGGCGTCCTTTAAGTCGTTGAACTTGCTGCCGTCAAGCGGAAACACTCCCGAAAAAACCATAGGCAGCGCCTTTTTGTATCCCGGAAGCGGCTCGTTAGCCGGGTTGTCGGCAAGCGTAATAGTGTCGCCGACGGCGGTATCTTCAATACTTTTTATGCTTGCGGCAATATAGCCGACTTCCCCTGCGGACAGCGAACTTTTAGGAGTCATCTGCGGCGAAAAAACTCCTACTTCGGTGACTGTAAAAGTTTTATCGGACATAAACGTCTTAATGACGTTCCCGACCTTGACTTCACCGTCAACAATGCGCACGAAGCAAATTACACCCTTGAAGTTGTCGTAATAACTGTCGAATATAAGTGCTTTAAGCGGAGCGTTTTCATCGCCTTTGGGTGCGGGTACTTTTTTGACAATCTGTTCTAAAACGTCTTCAACGTTAAGTCCGGTCTTTGCGGAAATTTTAGGAGCGTCGGACGCGTCGATTCCTAAAATATCTTCAATTTCCGCAGCGGCTTCTTCGGGACGTGCGGAAGGCAAATCCATTTTATTTATAACGGGCATAATTTCAAGATCGTTATCTATCGCAAGGTAAGCGTTGGCAAGTGTTTGCGCCTGAACGCCTTGCGTTGCGTCAACGATTAAAATCGCACCTTCGCACGCTTTAAGCGAACGTGAAACTTCATAGGTAAAGTCCACGTGTCCGGGCGTATCTATAAGGTTAAAGATGTACTCGTTGCCGTCCTTTGCCTTGTAAAACATACGAACGGGCGTAAGTTTTATGGTTATACCGCGTTCACGCTCCAAGTCCATGGAATCCAAAAGTTGTTCTTCCATGTCCCTTTCCGAAACCTGTCCGGTTTTTTCCATAAGCCTGTCCGCCAACGTGCTTTTGCCGTGGTCGATATGGGCTACTATACAAAAATTCCTTATTTTGCTTTTATCGGTTGACATAATTACCCTGCCGCAAGTATAATAAATATATTACTTTATTTATTATATCTGTGTTTTAAATAAAATGCAAATATAAAAGGCTATTATTCGGTTTAAGGACATGAGAATAAACGAAGACAGTTGGCTTTTGAACGTTCCAATCGCCCACAGGGGATTGTGGGGACACGGCGTTCCGGAAAACTCGCTACCCGCATTTATTGCGGCGGCTAACGCGGGTTTTGCAATCGAAACCGACCTTTACTGCACAAAAGACGGCGAAATCGTATGCTTTCACGACGATTCACTTTCACGCATGACGGGTGAACTCGGCGGAATATGCGACAAAACGCTAAGTGAACTTAAAGGACTGCGCCTTCAAGGTTCGGACGAAACTATTCCGACCTTAAAGGAAGTTTTGTCGGCAATAGACGGGAAAACGCCTATTCTCATTGAGTTTAAAAACCAAAAAGATAAAACTTACGTCAAAAAAGCGGTTGACATACTTAAAGAGTATAAAGGCGAGTTTGCCGTTCAAAGTTTTAACCCGTTTATTTTGAATAAAATTAAAACGCTTGCTCCCGAATTTATCAGGGGGATTCTTGCGGCAAAAAAACCGGACACTAAAAACAGCGTTGAAAAGTTTGTCGTAAAGCATATGCCGTTTAATTTTTTATGTAAACCCGATTTTATAAGCTATGACTACAAAGGTCTTCCGCTTAAAAAAAGAAAACTTAAAAACCGCGCGCTTTTATGCTGGACGATAACCGACGAAAAATGTTTTGAGTTTGCAAACACACTTTGCGACAACATAATTTTCGAAGGCTTTATACCTGAAAAGAAGTAATTATAAATTTAATAAAAAAACGGCTCGCTGACAGCGAGCCGTTTTTGTTTTGTTTTTATCTTAGTAAGCGATGTTGTAAAGCGCGAGAATTTCTTCTTCCGAAGTCTTTCTGGGGTTACCGCCCGTGCAGGGATCGATAAACGCGTCTTTTGAAAGTTGAACTAAATCTTCTTTCTTGATTAAAACTTCGTCCGTTCCTCTCTTTTTAAGTTCCTTAATGGTCTGCGGAATGTTGATATCCTTGGAAAGTTTTCTTACCGCTTCGATAGCAGCGTCGGCAGCCTGTTCTTCGGTCATGCCTTTAATATCAACGCCCATAGCCCTTGCGATGTCGCCGAATTTCTTTAACGCAGCGGGTTTGTTGTATTCCATAACGTACGGAAGTAAAAGTGCGTTTGCAACTCCGTGGGGAACGTCAAACCTTGCGCCCAAGGGGTGCGCCATAGAGTGAACGATACCAAGACCTACGTTTGAGAAAGCCATACCTGCTACGTACGAACCGTAAGCCATGCCTTCCCTTGCAGCGGCGTTAGAACCGTCGGCAACGGCAGCCCTTAAATTGTCCGAAATAAACTTAATACTGTTCCAGCAAAGTAAATCGGAAATGGGGTTAGCGCCGGGGGTAATGTAGCCTTCGATAGCGTGAGTCAAAGCGTCCATACCGGTAGCCGCGGTAAGACCTTTGGGCATGCTCATCATCATTTCGGCGTCGTTAAACGCGATCATCGGGATGTCGTTAGGATCTACGCAAACGAGTTTCCTGCCCGCTTCTTCGTCGGTGATAACGTAGTTAATGGTAACTTCCGCAGCGGTACCGCTGGTGGTAGCAAAGCAAATGGTCGGGAAAGCCTTATTTTTGGTATTCGCAACGCCTTCCAAACTCTTTACGTCGGCAAATTCGGGGTTATTGATAATAACGCCTACAGCCTTTGCGGTGTCGATACAACTGCCGCCGCCGATTGCGATGATAACGTCAGGTCCGAAAGCCTTGAACGCATTGAGTGCGTTTTTAACGTTCGTGATAGTGGGGTTTGCTTTTACGTCAGAAAAAATCGTGAAAGCGACGCCTGCTTCGTCTAAAACGTCGGTAACCATTTTAGCAACGCCGAACTTAACAAGATCAGCGTCGGTAACGATAAACGCTTTTTTAACGCTGCGTTTTTTGAGTTCGGGTATGAGTTCTTTCCTGCATCCTGCGCCGAAATAACTCGTTTCGTTTAAAACCATTCTTGCCATATATATTATTTCTCCTTTTTCGGCTTAAAGCCGTATATTCCTAAATAAGATTTTATCACTTATAAAAACCTTTGTCAATGCATAAAAATCAAACTTCGGGTTTTCCTTTCCTTTTTCTTATTTCCCTTACCGTCTTTTCGTATCCCCTGTCGTTCGGCTTGTAGTAAACCCTGTCTTTAAGCCTGTCCGGAAGATATTGCTGCTCGACGTATCCGCCAAAGTCGTGCGGATACTTATACTGCCTTGCAAGTTTTTTATCTTCCTTTGAGCCGTAAACCGCATTTTTGACGTGAGGCGGAACGTTGTCGTCCTTATTGTTCACGGCATCTTCCTTTGCGGCGTCCATAGCCATAACTACCGAGTTTGATTTTTCCGCTTCGCAAACGTAAATAATCGCTTCGGAAAGCGGTAAAAGTCCTTCGGGAAGTCCTATTTTTTCAACGGCGGTAAGCGCGGTAACCGCCATAACCAATGCGTTTGGATCTGCCATGCCGACGTCTTCGGCGGAGTGCGCTATTATTCGCCTTGCGATAAGCAGCGGATCGCATCCCCCCTGAATAAGTCTTTGCATATAGTAAAGCGCGGCGTTGGAGTCGCTTCCCCTTAAACTTTTGCAAAAAGCGGAAAGCATGTCGTAATACATTTGTTCGTCAAAAGACAACGCTTTTCTTTGAATAGATTCTTCCGCGTCCTTTAAGGTAATCGTTATTTTTCCGTCGACCGGCTCGGTAGTAAGCGCGGCAAGTTCAAGTGCGTTATATGCGACTCGCAAATCTCCTGCGGCGACGTTTGCTATATGTTCGGCGGCGTCGTCGTTTAAGATAACGTTCATACCGCCAAGCCCCCTTTCCTTATCCGCCACGGCACGGTAAAGTGCGGACTTAATGTCTTCTTCCGAAAGGCGTTTAAACTCAAATACCCTGCACCTTGAAACTATTGCGGGCGTCATTGCCGCATAAGGATTTTCGGTCGTAGAGCCGATAAAAATAATTTCCCCTTTTTCAATAGCCGGAAGCAACGAATCGCTTTGAGTTTTACTGAAACGGTGGCACTCGTCAAGTAAAAGATAAGTTTTTTTGCCGTAAAGTTTAGCGTTCTCGACGGCCTTGTCGATAACCCTTTTTACGTCGGCAACCCCGCTGCTGACGGCGTTTAACTTTTCAAAATTATTGTTAGTTGAAAGAGCAATAACGTTTGCAAGAGTAGTTTTGCCGCACCCCGGCGGCCCCCAAAATATACAACTTCCGAGTTTGTCTGCCCTGATAGCGCGCGCAAGTAAACCGCTGTCTGATACGACGTGGCTTTGCCCTATAAATTCCGAAAGATTCCTTGCTCGCATACGTTCGGCAAGCGGCTCGTTTTTTTTAAGCGCCCCCGAATAATCAAATAAGTCCATATATTTATTTTATCATAACGAATATTTTTTTTCAAGTTTATGTAAATATATAACGGGATAATTATGAAGCCATACGTAAACCGAAAGAAGTTTTCCGACTGCATATCGCTATTTTTACTTTTTGCCGCCGCTATTTTACTTTTAACCTTTAACGGCGCAAAAAACTCGTTTACCCAAGGCTTAAAACTTTGGTATGCCTGCGTTTTGCCTACTCTTTTCCCTTACCTATTCATAACCGCCGCCATTTCCGAAAACTCAGCCGCCACAAGGCTTTTTAATAAACTTTCACCCTTGTCCGAAAAGCTTTTTAACGTAAACGGAAACGGGCTTTACGCCTTTTTTATAAGTGCGGTTTCAGGGTATCCTATCGGCGCTAAAACAGTTGCCGACCTTTATAAGGGCGGAGCGTTCAACAATGCCGAAAACACGCGCGCTGCGGCTTTTTGCTCTACTTCTTCCCCCGTATTTACAATCGTAGCCGTAGGCAGCGCAATGTTTAATAACGTTAAACTCGGAATACTTTTATTTTTAACGCATATCATTTCGGCAATTACCGTCGGCGTAATTTTTTCCTTTTACAAGCGTAAAGATAAACCGAATAAATCCTTTACTTTAAAACCGCAAAAAAGCGCAAACTTTTTATACGAGTGTGCCGAAAAATCCGTGCTGACCGTCCTTGTAGTGGGCGGCATAATGGCGGTATTTTACGTGATAACAGACTTTTTTTCGATTGCGCTTTCACCTGTCGTAAACGGACTTTGCCTTGCGGTAAACGACCAAAATATAGGCAAAGGTATATTCTTTGCGTTTTTCGAATGTACAAAAGGTTTAAAATTTATTTCTTCCGCCGGCATTACCTACTTTACCCTTCCCCTTTGCGCGGCGATTTGCGGTTTCGGCGGACTTTCGGTTATCGTACAAAGCCTTGCGTTTTTAAAATCGGCAAAAATAAAAACCGCGGTTTTCGTTTTTGCAAAACTGCTTACCGCGGTCATAAATTTTATTATCGGGTTAATTCTTTCCCCTCTTCTTTTCGTCTAAAATGCTTCGAAACGTTTTATACGCTTTTTTAGGAATATATTTTTTTACGTCCTTTCCTTTGCTCAGCCTTTCCCGTACGACGGAAGAACTGACGAAGGCGTACTTTGACAAAAACACGTAAACCGTTTTTACGCCCGGGTAAAGTTGAGTGTTTTTTTCTTCCCTTGCCCTTTCAAACTCGTAGTCGGCGGAATTTCTTATCCCCCTATAATATTCGGTAACACAGGAAGAATTCAAAAATTCGGCGTACCCGTCTTTTAGGTCGGAGTATTTTACAACCCTGACTTTTTTGTTTCCTTTAAATGCCGCGCGCAACATTAAAGTCCGCTCGTCTTCGGTAAAAAACGGCACTTTTTCGGGGTTTTCGCCAACGGTGATTATTACCCTGCGCCCCGAGTTTATTATTTTGTCGATTACCGCTTTATGTCCTACCGTAATCGGATCGAAAGTTCCCGCAAACACGCAAGTTTTCATAATTTTTCCTTCTTAAAAAAGGTTATTCTCACCCGACCGTATTTACGTTCGTCTGTTTTAACAAGCCCGAAAGTTTCTCCTTCATAAGGCGTTTCTGTTTCGACCGCAACGACACCCTTTTCGGAAAGAACGCCGCTTTCGGCAATCGCTTTAAGCACGCTTTCGTAAAGCCCGCTTTTGTATGGCGGATCGACGTAGATAACGTCAAAAACCTTGTTCGTTGTTTCAATAAAAATTTTAGCGTCCTTATTAAAAACTTCAACCGCTTTGGGATTGCCTATTTTTTCAAGGTTCTTTTTTACGACGGCAAGGCTATCTTTCTGACTGTCGTTAAGCGCAACGAAGTTCGCCCCTCGCGACAACGCCTCGATTCCGACAGCACCCGTTCCGCAAAACAAATCCAAAAAATTACAGCCGTAAATTTCGTCGCGCATAATATTAAAAAAACTTTCGCGCGCCATATCCGACGTAGGACGAATTTTATCGCCGTTAAAGGGGACTAAATTTCTTCCCTTAAATTCTCCGCCGATAATTCTCACTTGTCGTCTCCGTAAATTTCACGACGCTTTTCTTCAATAATGTCGTACTTCCTTTGAGCCTTTTTAGCACCTAAAATATAAGCGACGCCTATCGTTACAGGAATAAAAACAAGCGTGTAAAGGATTATAAAGTATTCGCCGAAAGACATAGCAAGTCCGGACTGAAAAGCACCGTAAATCATATAGAACGTAAAGTAAATTACCGAAGCCGTAATGCCTGCGCCGTTTGCCGTTCCGCCCGTTGCAAGCCCTAAAATCAGGTGAACGAATAAAGCGACAAGTAGCGGAATACAAGCGTAAAGCCCGATTATAAAACCTTTGTACGGCTTGTACTCGGGGGCAATGTCAAGTTCGACTATTTCGCCGCTTTCAACCATGTGTTTTCTTTCCAAGTCGTTTGCGTGGCGGAAGTCCAGCGAAGTTTCACCTTCCTTAAAGAAAATTACCCCCACTATAAAGCAGTAAAAAAGCGCCCACACAACAGACAGCGCAACACGGAGCGGAACTATGCTGATGTAAGACAAAAGCAAAGCACCGATATCCATCGCCACGAGATAGGCGAACGCAAAAAGCGAACATTTAACGTAATACTTCATTAGTTTTACCTTATATATTTTTTATCCGCGCGGACGGTTGCCGCGCATAAAACCTCATAACTTATAGTTCCCGTTTGCCTTGCGATTTTTTCCGCGTCGTCCATAACGACGCCGTCAAAACCCGAAACGAGCGACGTATCCATACACCTGTTGTTTACAAGCCCTTTTGTTTTTTGCCTTAATAATCCGTCGGCGTAACCAGCCCTGACAACCGTAAACCGAGTGCGTTTTTTAAGCGGTTTATCGCCGTATCCGGCAAGTTCGCCGCAGTTAACAGTTCTCTCTATAACGGCGTGCGACATAACTTTCATAACCGGTTTTACGTTTATTTTATCCTTAAAAGGTTTGTAACCGTAAAGCAATATCCCTATCCTTACCATGTCGAGATAATCGCCTTTTAAAAAACCGCCGCTTGCGGAAATATGCTTTATAGCAGCGGGATTTATCTTTTTAACTTTTTCCGCCGCCATCTTAAAAATTTTAAGAGCGGCTTTCCTTCTTTTTCCGTTTTCGGGACAGGCGTAATGTGAAAACACTCCCTCGGCAAAAACGTATTTGCACTTTTTAAGTTCGTTTACTATTTCGTCGATTTCGTCAAGATTTGCGCCAAGCCTGTTCATGCCCGAATTTACCGCAACGTGAACTTTAACTCTCCGTTTTTGTCTTCGGCACTCTTTTTCAATAAGTTTAACGTCGGACACGCTTTGTACCGAAAGCGTAAAATTATTTCTCACGGCGACGGCAATTTCTTCCTTTGTAACAGGAATAAGAATCAAAACGTCCTTATCTATTCCCGATTGCCTTAACGTAACGCCTTCTTCTACGAGCGCAACGGCAAAACAGTCGGCAAGTTTATATATTTTTGCGGCGCACTCGGCAGCACCGTGCCCGTAAGCGTCCGCTTTAACCACTGCGCAAAACCTTACGTTTTCCGGAAGTCTTTTTTTGACTTCCGCTGCGTTGCGGTACAAGTTTTCCAAATTTATTTCGGCAATATTTCTCATACCTTTATAGTATGATTTTCAAACCGAAGCGGTCAATTATTCTCCGAAAATTTCGTTTTCGAGCGCCGCACAAATCAAATGATAAATAGGTAAATGCGTTTCCTGAACAAGGTAAGTTTCCTTTTCGGGACTGATTATCGCCGCATCGGACACGTCACTTAGTTTTCCGCCTGTTCCGCCCGTAAGCGATACGACTTTAACGCCCTTTGCCCTTGCCGTGAGCGCCGCAAGGTAAACGTTTTCGGCGTTTCCGCTTGTTGAAATTGCGATAAGCGAATCGCCCTTTTCACCCAAAGCGTTTACAAGTTGAGCGTACGACAGGTCCGCAAACTTATCGTTTGAGTAAGCGGTGATTGCGCTATTAAGCGACGTAAGCGGAATACATTTTATTCCGCCTTCTAAATTGTCGGCGGCATATACTCCCTTTTCACCTAATTTTGCAAGTTCGCTTTTTAACTTTGACGGAATTTCCCTTTTCAATCTGAAGGCCTTTAACAGTTCGCCCGAAATATGTTCTGAGTCGGCTGCGCTGCCGCCGTTTCCGCACACGAGTATTTTACCCGATTCCGCACTTTTTAAAAGCACGTTTATCGCTTCAACCGTTTGTTCTTTTACACACGTTAAGTTTTCGTGCGAAGAAAAAAATTCATCTATGAGTTTTAAGGTTGTTTTTTTCATAAACCTTTCTCCGTAATTATCTTCACCGCAGAAAGAAGGTCGTCCGCATAATACGTCGGGCAAACGTTCTCCTTTTCCTGCAAAGCGGATTTTACTTTAATTTGCGGAATACCCGCATTAACGCCCGTTAAAACGTCCGCTTCGGAATCGCCTATTATCCAACAACTTTTCATATCGAGATTAAAATCCTTTGCGGCTTTTAACAAAAGCCCGATTTTAGGCTTACGGCAATCGCAATCTTTTTTAAGGCGTTTAACTTCCCCCTTAAAGCCTTTATGCGGATGATGGGGGCAAAAGTAAACGCCGTCGATAAACGCACCTTCCTTTCCGAGTAAAGTTTCTATTTTGTCAAACGTATTCCATACGTCAGAATAACTCGCTTCACCTCGAGCGATTACCGGTTGGTTTGAAACGATTATCGCAAGATACCCGCTGTCGTTTAAAAGTTTGATTGCTTTGGTTGCGTCAGGTACTAACGTAATATCGTCCGCAGAACGTATAAACCCTTTGTATTCGTTTATAGTTCCGTCCCTGTCAAGGAAAACCGCCTTTTGCGGACGATTCAAATTGCGTTTTTCAGGCAAGCCCTCTTCAATTTGCCTGCTTACTGCCGCAAACCTTTCGGGCGTACCTACGTCCTTAATAAATTCAGGACTTTTATATGCGTAAACCCTTTCGCCGCCGCCTATCAGCGACGCGATAAAGTCGTGCTCCATATTTACCTTTTTTACCTGAGTGAAATATGAAAGTGCGGAAGGATTTATAATAAAAAACCCTGCGTTTACGTTGTTTTTGTAGTAATAATTTCTTTCCGAACCTTTAAGATCTATTTTTTGAACTCTTCCGAACCTGTCGCAAACCATAATATCGCTGTCGTACGGGTGCGAATTTGGGTGAGTTAAAAGCGTGGCAACAGCCTTTCTTTTTTTGTGAAAAGCAAGCATACGCTTTACGTCTATGTCAAACACCGTGTCGCCCGAGCAAACCACGAAATCATCCTGCACCTTGCCCTTTAAATAATAAAGCGCGCCGCCCGAACCAAGCGGTGTTTCTTCCTTAATATACTCAATTTTAACGCCGAATTTTTCACCGTTTCCGAAGTATTCGATAATCTTTTCCGAAAGATGGGAAACAGAAAAGAAAAAGTGATCCACACCGTATTTTTTAAGCGATTCAACCGCGCGCAAAATTATAGGCTTACCGCAAATTTCAGCCATAGGCTTTGGTATTTCACCGCCGGTAATGGCTTTAAGCCTTGTGCCGAAACCGCCTGCCATTACTAAGGCTTTCAAATTTTATCCCCTTTGTTGATAACCCAACTTTCCGCACCGCGCTTATTGAAACTTACCGGAAAAACTTTACCGGGTAGTTCGTTCAAGGCGTTTATAAGTTCCTGACGGTTTACGGGGTCGCAGTACAAAAGCAAAAATCCTCCGCCGCCCGCACCCGAAACTTTAACCGCTTCCGCACCGTGTTCGGTTGCGTACGATATTGTTTTTTCAAGGTCCTTATTCGAAACGACCGAAGAAGTGAGTTTTTTCTTTTCCCACCCCGCTTTAAGACAATCGCCTATACCCTTCGTATCGCCGAGAAGAAGACAGTCCTTCATCTTATAAGCGTTTTCCTTTAAGTCCTTCATTGCGTCAACCGTTGACGAATTGCTTTCCGCCCCCTTTATTTGCGACGCGATTATATTTTTTGTTAAAACAAGTTGTTGATTTGCCGAACTCCTGCTTTTACCGCCGTAATAAAGGACGAAAGAACTTTCAAGTTCGTTTATGTAACTGCGTTCAAGTCTTAAAGTGTTGACGAGCGTTGCGCCGTCCTGACGGAACTCCATAAAGTTAAAACCGCCGAAAACAGCAGCGTATTGATCTTGTTTACCGCCGGCAAGTTTTAAATCCTTTCTTTCGATGTCGTATGCAAGATTTGCAAGGGTGTAATCGTCAAGGTTAAGACCGAGCCACCTATCGAACGCCTTTAATATGGCGACGACCATTGTCGAAGAAGTACCGAGCCCCGAACCTACCGGTGCGTCGTTACTCGTACTCATAATAAACGAAAGCGGTTTGCCGCCGTTAAATTGCTTAACTATTCTGTTGTAAACGCCCAAGTGAAGTATAAGCTTGTCCCCTACGATGGGAAGTTCCGGCGCACTTTCGGTTTCAAGCGAACTGTTGTTATCGTGCGATTTTATGACGATTTTTCCGTCGTTTGTAGGAATAATCGTACAATAAGCAAACATACATACGGCGGCGTTTAATACCGCCCCGCCGTACTTTGTACTGAAAGATTCCAAATCGGTGCCGCCGCCTGCAAAAC
>JAXFZW010000049.1:0-11045 GCA_034184645.1 Clostridia bacterium
CAAATGCAAAATTTTAATTATGCAAAACCGCCTTTGCGGTTTTAGCGAAGCGGAGCAAGTCCCATCCTTCACACCATAAAAATAGGACGGCAAACAGCCGTCCTTTTTTTATGCCTGTAAAAATATGGATGGGGCTTGAATATGGAGCCAGCAACTATAAGTCGCGTGCTTGCCATCGGGCAAGTAAACAGTCCTGTGGACTGTTTAGCGGGTAGGCCGCACAGGCGGAAGTCCCATCCTTCACACCAAAGAAATGGGTCAAAAGGTTTTTCACATTTTGACCCACTTTTGCATATTTTTAGGCAAAACTAGCGGTTTTGCGCGCCCTTGAATTTCAAGGGTCTTTTCTTATTTGGCTAAAACCCTAAAAAACACCCTACCTACACACATAGATAAGGTGGGTTAAAATGTGAAATAGACGGGATTTGAACCTAACATTATTTCGTTAGAATGCCAAATCGAGACTTTAAAGTATGCAGCAATCCGTTTTGCAGCATACCGTATTCCAAATAAAAAGAATCGTCTATGGACAGTTCCCCATAACCGAACGTCTGGATTTGTTCTTCAATAATACCCGACAGCGCAATATCAATAATTTTGTTCTTTTGCTTATCAGTTCTGTAATGTGCAAGTCCTATGTCTTCTTTGAACATTTCACGCTGATTATTCCTATACCAAAGTGCAAATTCAGGGTGGCGGGATTCGCATACAAGCGGAACAAGGAATTTTTTTCTCGTTTTAAAATGTTCGTACATTTCTTTATAAAAGCCGTTAAAATCCCCGTCACGTCTCGTGCGTGAAGAATAAATATCAACTATTTCGTCTTTTAACCAGTTAATCAGCTCGTCAAGCACTTCGCCCGTATGATCGTAATAAAAATAAAAGGTAGAGCGGTTGATTTTCGCTGTATCTATTATTTCCCTTATACTCATAACGTTTTGATAATTATAGCGTTTATAGAGAGACCAAAAGGCTTCCCGAATTTTTTCTCGCATATTGTTTCGTGCTTTCGTATATTCTTTCATAATTACACCTACTGTTTAATTATATCATAAAATCCGACACTTTGTATGATTTTTGTTGGTGCAAAACAAAAAAATATATGATATAATTAAGGCAAATTTGATAGGAGGTAGATATTATGGCTTTGAAAAACTTGTTTGCGGCTGACAAAGGAACGTCGGCTTGTGGAAGTGCTTGCGGTTCAAACGATAAACCCGCCCCTTCCGCTTGCGGAACGGGAGACAAGGAAGAACCGAAACCGAGTGCGTGTGGTTCGGCATGCGGTGCTCCCGATAAAAAATAAAAAGATAGAGGGGTGTGCTTAACGGTGCGCCCCTTTATACAGTAGGGATTTATGAGTTATTTTTCTTTTCAATGGCATATAACCGAAGAGTGCGACCAAAGGTGTAAGCACTGTTATATTTACGCACTCGGCAGTCACGCAAAATTTAAGATGATGAGCCTTTCCGATATGGATAAGGTATTATCTAACATAGAAGCTTTTGCTATTAAAAGCAAACGAACACCATATCTTTACATAACGGGTGGCGATCCTATTTTGCACCCGCAGTTTTGGGATATACTTGAAAAAATACACATAAAAGGCTACCGCATAGCCATACTTGGCAATCCATTTCACATAACGAGCGACAACGCAAAAAAAATGAATTCGCTCGGTGTGGTAAAATATCAACTGTCTTTGGACGGACTTAAAGAAACGCACGATAAAATACGGCAAAGCGGCTCTTACGATGCAACGATAGAAAAGGTAAAAGTGTTGCAATGTGCGGGTATTCAGGTTGCCTGTATGACAACCGTTTCAAAATGGAACTATAAAGAAATACCTTTACTAATTGACGAAGTAGTAAAAGCGAACTTCGATATATTCGCATTTGCACGCTACTGTCCATCGATAAGCGACAGAGACGTATGTTGCTCTCCGCAAGAATATAAATGGCTTTTAGGCGAGTGCGATAAAAAGTTTATTGAAAACAAAAATTCAAACACTTACTTTTCTAAAAAAGACCACTTGTGGACTTTATATGATTACGAAAACGGCAAGTTTAATCCGAAAGATTATCCCGACGATGAAATAGTTTACGGCGGTTGCAACTGCGGAAACGCACATTTTACGATCTTATCGGACGGGGCGTGTTACGCTTGTCGCCGTATGGAATCGAAAGTCGGCAACGCTTTAACCGACGATTTATACGATCTTTTCACAGGGGAGAAAATGGACGAATATCGTATATACGAAAAGTTTGAAAAGTGCGCAAAATGTCCGCTACTTCGTTTTTGCAGAGGATGTCCCGCCGTTGCTTTCGGGTATAGCGGCGGCAATATGTATGCGCCTGATCCCGAATGTTGGTATGAAATTAAGGAGAAATTATGAAAGCGGTTTTAATAGATAAACCTACGAAATCGGAAGAAATAGAATTATCCGAAGTTGCTATTCCGTCCGTAAAAGACGGTTGGGTGCTTGTAAAAGTAAAAGCTTTCGGTATTAACCACAGCGAAAAACTGTTGCGGACTTTCGAAATAAATAACGATTATATAAAAAAACCGATTATCCCCGGGATAGAGTGCGTGGGAGAAATAGCAAACCCAAGCGACAGTAATTTTAAAAAAGGCGATAAGGTGATCGCTTTAATGGGCGGTATGGGAAGAAGTTTCAACGGCAGTTATGCAGAATATGTTTTGCTACCCGTTAAAAACATATTTAAGGTTAAAACCGATCTTTCATGGGAAGAACTCGGTGCTGTTCCAGAAACATATTTTACGGCGTGGGGTTCGCTTTTTGAGTGTTTAAGGCTAAAAAAAGAAGATATCTTACTCGTCCGTGGAGCAACGTGCGCACTTGGGTATGCGGCGATAAAAATAGCCAAAGCGCTTGGCGCAAAAGTAATAGGCACAACGCATAAAAAAGAGAAATTAAGTTTTTTAAAAGAGTGCGACGAAGTTATTTTGGACGACGGTAACCTTTGCGGAAAGGTACGTGCCGATAAAGTTCTGGAACTGATCGGACCTAAAACGATAAGAGATTCGTTGAGATGTTTATATAAAGGCGGTATCGTTTGCCAAACGGGACTTTTGGGTGGTGTTTATCTTTTAGACGGCTTCGATCCGATTAAAGAAATACCGAACGGGTGTTATCTTACGGGCTTTTTCTCGAACTTCCCGACGCAAGAGATTATTGACGAGATGTTCGCTTTCTTTAATGCAAAACACTTGCAACCGTCAATAGGTAAAGTCTATGACTTTAAGGATATTCGCAAAGCGCTTACGGATATAGATGAACACAAGGTCGAAGGCAAGGTAATTATAAAAGTTTAAATTCTTTGAGAACATTGAAAGACGCTTGATTTTCAAGGGTCTTTTTTTTATTCCCGAAAATCCAAAAAAACAAAGATATTTTTGAAAATTACATAACTGAGTTAGCAGGATCGGAAGAAAAACCAATGATATAGACTTTAAATGAGCCGATAAATGCAGAAGATAAAAGCGTGCCTAAAAAGGTGCGCTTTTTTAATACTCAAACTGAAAATTCAAAAGAATAAAACCCCTTTTACGCTTAATAAACTATACCGTGAGAAGTTTAACTGAAATTTTAAAACTGACGTTTACCGTGGTCGGGGCGGTGTGCGGCGCAGGGTTTATCGGAGGTGCGGAAATAGTAAAATTTTTAGGCGGAAATTTTGTGTTTTCGGCTTTTTTCGTATTTGTTTTTTTCTCGCTTTCGTTGATTCTTTTATTTAATGCGGCAAACGTGGTGAGCGCAAAAAGAAGGGATATAAAAAGCGATTTTTCCGGCATTTTAACGGGTGAACTTTTTGCCGCTAAAGAGGTTGCTGATTTTACGGTAAAGGCGGCGGCTTTTGTGCTTTCCGCGACTTCGCTTGCGGCGGTAAACGACGTGACTAAAACCTTGCTAAACATAAATTTTCCCGTATTTTCAATACCGCTTATTATCGTCGTTTACCTTGCGTCAAACGGCGGAACAAGGCTACTTGAAAGGCTTAATTTAGTGCTTATTCCTATACTTATCGTCGTGACAATCGTTGTTTGCGTTAAATCGGGCGGCGATTATTCGGGGGCGTTTAACTCTGACCGTAAAGCACCCTTTTATGCCGCGCTTTACGCCTTTCTCAACTGTTTTATGAACGTTCCGGTGCTTGTAAATTCAGCGTCAAAAAAAGACAAAAAAACGCAAATTGTCTGCGCCCTTTTAGCGCCGATTATTATATGCTTACTCGGGGTAATGATAGCGGCGACGGTGAAAGCGAAGGGGAGCGAAAACACGCAAATACCCTTATTTACGGCAATAAGCGGAAGTAAAATTTTTTACTTTGCGTATTTTGCGGCGGTAATTACTTCGCTGTTTTCGTCGGCGTGTCCGCTGTTTTCTTTAACGAAAACAAAAAACCACGGAGTAAAATTTTTACTCGGAAGCGGCATTTTTTCGTTGTCGCTTATAGGCGTTAAGACAATAGTCGGTGCGCTTTATCCCGTGCTTGGCGGTTTTGGCGCGGTTTACTTATTCAAGTGCTTTATTTACGGTCGCCGACGGTATAAAAACTTTTACACGGTAAATAATAAGGTTAAACGGGGGTATTTATGAAAAAAAGAAAAAATAAAGTAGCAAAACTTTCCGAAGAAGATTACAACAAGTATATAATGGCGTTAAAGGACGAAAAACCGCCCGTCGCCGTAAGGAAAGCGCAAAAAGATTGACATTAAAATTTCTTTTCCTTTTGGGAGAAGAAATTTTTTTATATCCGTTTTGCATTTAATTTTAAATTTTGATATAATAATCGTAGCATAATTTAAGGTGAGCCAAGTGATTGAAATCGTTGAAGTTAAAACCAAAAGTCAACTCAAAAAATTTGCAAAGTATCCGTTAAAACTGTATAGGGGTTGCCCGTATTACGTCCCGTCGCTTTATAGCGACGAACTTGCAACCTTTAACCCCAAAAAGAACTTTAACTTAAACGGGAACGAGTGCAAAGGTTTTTTATGTTATAAGGACGGCGAACTCGTCGGAAGAATTGTCGGGATAATAAACGAAAAGGACAATGAACTTCGCGGCAAAAAAATGATAAGGTTTTCGCGTTTCGAGTGTATAAACGACGTTGAAGTTTTCAAAGCGCTTTTGGGTGCTGTTGAAAGTTTCGGCAAAAGTCGCGGTATGCAAATTATTCACGGGCCGTGGGGCTTTAACGACACGGATAGGGAAGGTATGTTGACCGAAGGCTTTGATAAGCGCAGCACGTACTCGACAAACTACTATTACCCTTATTTTTCGGAGAATATGCGAAAATTAGGATTTGCCGACGAATCTAAATGGCTTGAACGTGAGTTCGTAATCAAAAAATACGACAGAATTAGCAGCCTTGCCGAAAAACTTTCCGCAAAGTACGAACTTACAGACGTTGCGGATACGTTAAGCGTAAAGCAAATACTCAAAAAGTACGGCGACAAAATGTTTGAAACGCTTAACGACGCATACGGCGATTTGGACGGATACGTTCCGCTTGAAGGAAAGGTACGTGAAAACGTTCTTTCGCAGTTTGCGACTATCGTCAACGTAAAGTACATAAGTTTTTTGATCGATAAAAAAGGGGACGTTGCCGCTTTCGGCATAGTTTTGCCATCTATTGCGGACCCGCTTATTAAAAGTAAGGGCAGGCTTTTTCCTTTCGGCTTTATAAGGGTGCTTAAAGCGATAAAATCGCCCAAGGAAATGGAAATGGCGCTAATCGGCGTAAAACACGAGTATAAAAACTCGGGTATAAACGCAGTCGTTATCGCAAAAATAATGAACAGTCTGGCTGACGGCGGCGTGCAGAGAATCGAGTCCAACCCCATGCTCGAAACAAACCTTAACATCCAGCAACAATGGAAATTTGCGGAAAATGAAATAATTAAAAAAAGGCAAACGTACGTCAAAAATATTGATTGAAAATTGTGGGTTTAGTAAGTAACATGTAAACCGTCGCTTGTAAAAAGTCGTCAAAACTTCAAGCGGCGGTTTTATTTATAAGTAAATCAAAAAGCACATCCCGAAAAAATTACTTAAAACCCTGCGCTTTTCCTGCGAAAAGTTGAAATTAAACGTGTAAAATTCTTGAAAACAAATTTTTTATTTGATATAATATATAAGTAATTTTTTAAATAGGGGAGACCTGTTTCATGAAACGTACTACTTTAAAAAGTATTTTCACTTCGCCCGAAGACTTTACGCAAGGCGTTTGCGTATGCGGTTGGGCAAAAACGATAAGGGACAGTAAGTCCTTCGGATTTATCGAACTTAACGACGGTTCGTCGTTTAAAAACTGTCAAGTTGTTTTCGATCGCGCAAAGATTGAAAATTACGACGAAATCGCAAAACAAAACGTCGGCGCATGCCTTTTTGTTTCGGGTAAAGTCGTTTTGACGCCCGAAAGAAATCAGCCTTTTGAAATCAACGCCGACCAAATAAAAGTTTTAGGCGAATCTTCGCCCGAGTATCCTTTGCAGAAAAAAAGGCACACGCTTGAATATCTTCGCACAATGCCGCATTTGCGTCCCAGGACAAACACCTTCAACGCGGTATTCAAAATCCGCAGCGAAGCGGCGTTTGCAATTCACGAGTTTTTTAACTCGCAAGGATTTGTGTACGTACACACGCCCATTATCACGGGCAGCGATGCGGAAGGCGCAGGCGCAATGTTTCAGGTGACGACTTTCGATATGGAAAACGTTCCGAAGACCGAAGACGGCGCAGTCGACTATAAAAAAGACTTTTTCGGTAAGCACGCAAACCTTACGGTATCCGGTCAGCTTGACGTTGAAAACTTTGCTATGGCATACGCCAATGTTTATACTTTCGGACCGACTTTCCGTGCGGAAAAATCAAACACCGTACGTCATGCGGCGGAATTTTGGATGATTGAACCCGAACTTGCTTTCGCCGACCTTTCCGACGATATGGACTGTGCCGAAGCGATGGTAAAATTCGTCATCCGAAAGGTTATGAAAACTTGTAAGGACGAACTCGAATTTTTAAATAAGTTCGTTGACAACGGGCTTTTGGAAAGACTTAATCTTGTTGTAAAAAGCGAATTCAAACGCTTAACTTACACCGAAGCGATTGAAATTCTTGAAAAAGTAAAGGACAGATTCACTTTCCCTGTATACTGGGGTGTTGACCTTCAAAGCGAACACGAAAAGTATATTACCGAAGAAGTTTTCGGCAAGCCCGTGTTCCTTACCGACTACCCGAAGGAAATCAAGGCGTTCTATATGCGCTTAAACGACGACGGAAAGACTGTTGCGGCAAGCGACCTTTTAGTCCCCGGCATCGGCGAACTCATCGGCGGCAGCCAAAGGGAAGAACGTTTGGACGTGTTAAAGCAAAGGATGGCTGAATGCGGACTTAACGAAAGCGACTACTCGTCGTATCTCGATTTAAGAAAGTACGGCGGCGTGGTGCACTCGGGGTTCGGTCTCGGCTTTGAAAGGATGGTTATGTATCTTACCGGCATCGGCAACATAAGGGACGTTTTGCCCTTTCCGAGAACTGTCGGCACGCTTGAAAATTAAAGCGTAAAACTTGTATTTATAAAGATAATCAGGAGAAATTATGAGAATACTTATCGACGCTTTCGGCGGTGACAATTCGCCCGAGCAGGTGGTAATAGGCGCAATCGACGCCGTAAACGAAAAGGAAGGCTTCGACGCCGTTTTGGTTGGCGACGAAACTAAAATTTCGGCGATATTGCAAAATCTTAAATACGATTCGTCAAGGGTAAGCGTACTTAACGCAAGCGAAGTTATCACTTGTGAGGAAGAGCCTACCGTCGCCATAAGGAAAAAGCCCGACTCGTCAATATGCGTTGCATTTAAGGAACTTAAAGAAAATCCTTCCGCAAAAGCGTTCGTTTCCGCGGGCTCAACGGGTGCGGTGCTTGTCGGCGCTACGTTAAAACTCGGCAGAATTCCCGGTGTAAACCGTCCTGCGCTTTGTCCTGTAATGCCGACTATAACGGGCGGACAGGTTCTTTTGCTTGACGCCGGCGCAAACGCCGACTGCAAGGCGGTAAACCTTTGTCAGTTTGCGCTTATGGGCAACGTTTACGCAAAAATCAACGGAATCGAAAATCCGAGAATCGCTCTTTTATCAAACGGAACGGAAGACGAAAAAGGCAATGCGCTTATTCACGAAGTATTGCCTATGCTTAAAAATATTAAAGGCATAAACTTTGTGGGTAATTGCGAAGCCAGGGATATTTTATCGGGAAAATACGACGTAATCGTCGCCGACGGCTTTTCGGGAAACGTCGCTATAAAATCAATGGAAGGCGGAATCGTTTCGGTAATGAAACTATTAAAGGCTGCGCTTAAAAAGTCTTTCAAAAACAAACTCGGCGCGCTTTTGCTTAAAAAGTCGCTTTACGAACTCAAAGATACTATGGACTACAACAAAGCGGGCGGCGCACTTTTTATAGGCGCAAAAAAAATAGTCGTAAAGGCGCACGGCTCGTCGGACGCAGCCGCAATAAAAGCGGCGGTTTTGCAAGCGGTTAAATACGCCCAAGCGGAACTTACCGAAAAACTTACCGAAGACATATCTAAGGTTGATATGTCCATGGAATCGTTATGAGTATTTTCGACGCCACGGCTTGCGAAGAACTTATCGGATATACCTTCAAAAACAAAATGCTTTTAAGGAAGTGTTTTACACACTCGTCTTACGCAAACGAACACAAGGAAGAAAGCAACGAACTTTTGGAATTTTTCGGCGATGCGATAATAGAATTCGTGGTGACCGAACATTTATTCAAAAATGCGTACGGCGACGAAGGTGCGCTAACCGATAAGCGCAAGGATATGGTGTCAAAACAGCCGCTTCTTAAAGCGGTTAATAAGTTGGGACTTTCGGACTATATTTTGCTTGGCAACGGGCAAAAGGGGACGGCTAAAAAGGACGAAAAACTTTTTTCGAGTTTATATGAAGCCATCGTTGCGGGTATTTATATCGACGGCGGTATGTCTGAAGCCAAAGCGTTTATAAAGCGTACGGTAATCGACGAGTTCGAGTCGGAAAGTAAAAGAAAATCGAAAAACAAAAAGCCGACGGGTAAGGACGGTAAATCCGAATTGCAGGAGTACGTTCAAAAAAACAAACTCGGCAGCGTATCATACGAAACTCTCTCTAAAAGCGGGCCGGATCATCTACCCGAATTTCGGGCGGCGGCATTACTTAACGGAAAACGTTTGGCGGAAGGCAAAGGCAGCAGTAAGCGGGCTGCGGAGACGGAAGCGGCTGCAAAGGCGCTCAAAAATTTACAAAACAGGCGGTAAACTAAATTGAATTTTGAAAAAGTCGAAATTTACGGATTCAAATCGTTCGCGGACAAGGTTGAAATAAAGTTCAATAACGGAATCACGGGTATCGTAGGACCTAACGGCTGCGGCAAAAGTAACGTTGCCGACGCTATTCGCTGGGTACTCGGCGAACAATCGGCAAAGGCTTTGCGTGGTTCAAGCATGCAAGACGTCATCTTTTCGGGAACGCAAAACCGTAAATCGCTTTCGTATTGCGAAGTGTCGCTTTTTTTCGACAACTCAAACAAAATGTTTTCGATAGACTACAACGAAGTCATAATCACCCGTAAACTTTTCAAAAGCGGCGAGTCGGAATATTACATAAACAAACAGCCGGCAAGGCTTAAAGATATAGTAGATCTTCTTCACGAGTGCGGTATAGGTAAGGAAGGTTATTCTATAATCGGTCAGGGGCAAGTCGAAAAAATCATGTCCGCAAAGCCCGAAGATCGCCGTATGATTTTTGAAGAAGCCACGGGCATCGCAAAATTCAAAACGCGTAAAAACGAAACGGAAAGAAAGTTAGAGCGTTCTCACGAAAATTTGATTCGTCACACGGATATTTTAAGCGAAATCGAAAATCAACTCGGGCCGCTCGAACGACAGGCCGAAAAAGCGAAGGAATACAACGAACTTTCCGAAGAACTTAAATTTCACGAACTTAATACTTACGTGAGTAAGGTTGAAGGCGTCGAAAGTGCGAAAAACAAAATTTATACAAGAATAAAAGGCTTAGACGAAAACGTCGCTCTTTGCGAAAAACGTCTTGCCGACGCTCAAAAGGAATACGACGGCATTTTTGCCGATATTTCCGCTGCGGACGAAAAACTCAAAGGATTAAACGAAGAACTTACAGACAATCTCGTCAGCATGGAAAGAAATTCGGGTGAAAAGCGTCTTTTTGATCAAAGAATCAGTTATTTGATGGGGCAAATCGAGCGTGCCGAAAATGAAATCGCCGAAAACAACAAATTGATAGGCGAATGTAAGGATTCTTTCGGTAAAAACAGCGAAGAACTTGAAAAAGTGAAGGCGGAACTCGACGCTCAAAGCAAAAAGGCGGCGGATCTTACCGAAAAACTTACCGTTCTCAACGAAAAAATCTCTCTCGGCGAAGAACTCGAAAAGTCAAACCGTAAAATGGTTATCGAATCTATCGAAAATCTTACCAGTGCAAAAGTAAACGAAGGGACTATGTCGATAGAGCGCAGAAACCTTAACGAAAAGAAGGAAGAACTCACCGCAAAACTTGACGAACTTTCGGTAAAGCGCGACGGTTTATTTACCGAAAAGGAAAAGGCGGATTCGGACATCAACGAATTTGACCGTGCCGTATCCGATCTTAAAAACAAAATTATAGAACAGGAAAACGCCGTAAGGGAAAATAACGAAAAAGTTGCGGCGATAGATAATAAAATTTATTCTCTTAACACGGTTGTTGCGTCGCTCACCACGAGAAGAAATTTCTACCTTCAAATGAAGGAAAATTACGAAGGTTACTCGGACGCGGTAAAAATTATTCTCAATAAAGCGAAAACCGAACCCGAACTTAAAAAGCGTATTAAGAGTGTGGTTGCCGAACTTATAAAGGCGGATAAAAAGTACGACGTGGCGCTTGAAATCGCACTTGCGGCGGCAGCGCAAAACATTGTCACCGCCAACACCGAAGACGCTAA
>JAXFZW010000050.1:0-5159 GCA_034184645.1 Clostridia bacterium
AATAAAAGAAAACAGCATACGGCGACGACGTTTTGACAATTTCGGCAAAATTCAAAACGCCTGCTCAAATAATAGTAAACGAAAACAACCTTAAAGGCGAGCCGAAAGACGGCGACGTACTGGTTATACCCGTAACAGACGGATTGCTTTACGTTGTAAAACCTTTCGACACAACAAAAAGTATTGCGGAAAAATTTAATATGACCGAAAGCGAACTTCTTGAAAAAAATAAAATCCCCTACGTCTACGTAGGGGAAGTTTTGATAATTCAATGAGTTTATACGGGATTTTTGTTTTTTGAAAATGCACAACCGCA
This sequence comes from Clostridia bacterium, assembly GCA_034184645.1. Taxonomy (GTDB): domain Bacteria; phylum Bacillota; class Clostridia; order Christensenellales; family Borkfalkiaceae; genus UBA1259. The sequence continues at coordinate 317 of JAXFZW010000050.1, forward strand.
GTAATTCTGACGGTAAAGACCGAACTTTTCGGAAAGTTTTACTGATTTTAAAAACCCGTCGCGTTTTTTAAAGTCCGACGGAAGAAACTTTACCTTATACTCGTTTTCGGCGTCAAAACCTATTTTATTCAAAAGTTCCGCATTTTTAAGCGGACTTAACGTTAGCGTCGTTGTAAAATAGTCGAATCCGTTTTCCTTTGCATAGTTCGCCGCATTAAAAAGCCGCAACTTAAAGCAAAGTTCACACCTTGCGCCGCCTTCTGGGTAAAGTTCGTAGCCCTTCACCGCCTGATAAAATTCAGAAGGGTTATAAGGTTTGACGACTACGGGAATATCAAAATTTTTGCAATACCTTTTTTCTTCTTCCGCACGAGTAAAATATTCCTTTTCGGTATCTATATTCGGGTTATAAAAATAAACGGTTATATCAAAAAAGTCTATCAACTTGTCGATTGCTGCGGTAGAACACGGGGCGCAACATGCGTGCAACAAAAGTTTAGGCTTACCGGAAAATCCCGCTATGATTTTTTGCATTTGCTTGTCGTAGTTAATCATAAAACGCTTTCCTTTTCCGCCTTGCCGTCCTTGACTTTAAGAACGTAAGCGTTTCCGCCTGCGCTTAAAACTTTTGTAGGCTTTCCGTTTATAAATTCGATGGCGGCGTCGTTTTCCACGCAATAAGCAAATTCAAAACCGCCTTTAATAAACGCCGGCACAAAGTCACCTTCCCTTTCGTTAAAATGCGGACACATAAGCCCGTTTAACACACCTATCCCTTGCTTTAACACGTATTCCGAACTTTGCCCGCGCATAATTTCGTAATCGGTGTACATATTTTCAAACCAGCATATAGCGCCGGCGGAAAGCCCGCATATTATTTTCCCTTGCTCGTATGCTTTTAAAAGCATTTTGTCAATGCCCGTTTCCTTCCACTTTTCAAGCATAAAAACTGTATCGCCGCCGCCTATATATATCATATCGGCTGCGTCTATTTTATCGGCGATTCTTTGAACGTCCATTTCGCCGTAAACTATAAGCCCCACTTCCGCCTTAATATCGAAAACCGAAGTGTACGTTTTGCGAAAACTGTTAAAGTAAGGCATCGAATCGTGTGAAGCCGTACCTAAAAAAAGCGCATTCGCACGTTTGTCACCCGCATGCGCTTTCGCAAGGTCAGCGACGTATTCATCAATTTTAAGGGTGGTTTTATTTCTTATTTCACCGCCGCCTATAGCAATAATTCTTTTTTCGATTTGCATATTATTCCTTAAAAAAAGGTCAGACGCCGTCTAACCTTTCAAAATTCTTTTTGCATTTACGTTAAAAGTAACTTCCGCAGCATCTTCGCCGAATTTCCTTTTAACGTACTCGTACGCTTTAAGTAAATCGTTGGCTCTGCCTTCATGAACGTCGCTTGCAACAAAATCCACAAAACCTTCTCGGTACAGTTTTTTAATAGTCTTTTTTATTCGCCTTCCGACGCTTCCCACAACCGACGACGCATTTACCTGAATAAGCCCGCCGACCTTTTTTATTTCAAAGACGTCCTCGTCCGTCATATACGAATATCTTTCGATATGCGCTACGATAGGCTGATACCCCATCGCCTTAACTTCATAAACGACGTCGGCAATGTCGCTGTAAACTTCAAAATCAAATTCGAGAAGAATAAATTTACTACCGTTAAGCGGCATTACTTTTCCGCTTGAAATCAGTTCTTTATATTCGCCCCTACGACAGTAAATTTCCTGCCCTAAGTAAAGGTTTACGGGAATTCCCTGTTCTTTAACAGCCGCCTTTAACTCGTTAAAACGTTTTGTAATTTCTTCAACCGTGCAGTTGTAAGGCTTCCTGTAATGCGGCGTGCAAATAACGTCGGTAACACCTTGTTCCGCCATATTGCGAACAAGAACGAGCGAACTTTTCATGTCCGGACTTCCGTCGTCAACACCGGGAATAATATGACTATGAATATCTATCATTTCCCCACCCCGCTTTTACGATTAAAATTCAAAAGTCAGTTATCTTTATTTTCGGTAGTTTCTTCTGGCGTTTCCTTAGCGGCGTCTTCGGTTTCGGCAGAGTTTTCGTCAATATACGAACGGTAGTAACTGTAATAGCCTTTACCGTAATACTTTCCGTAACCGTAGCCGTAGCCTTTATCCTTTTTACGGTCATACATTGTGAAGACGGAACCTAAAAGCCTTGCGCCGTTTTTCCTTAATTCTTTAATAGCGTCGGAGACCTGATTCCTGCTTGTCATGCCGTAAGCGACAAGGAACAAAACTCCGTCCGCAACGCTTAAAATGTTGATGTAATCGGACACCTGCAAAACAGGCGCACAGTCTAAAATAACGTAATCGTATTCGTCGCGAAGCTCGTTCATAAGCGTTTTGAATTTATCCGAAACGAGAATAACCGACGGATTGTAAACTTTGCCGCCGCGCGAAATTACGTCAACGTTTTTATACTTCGAGTGCTGAATCAACTCGTCTTTTCCTATCGTGCCGAGCATATATTCCGCTAAACCCTTGTCGTTGTGAAGATCGAATCTTCTATGCACGTTTGCTTTTCTGAAATCCAGATCAACTACGACCACCTTTTTATCGGTAAGCCCCAAACTTACGGCAAGGTTTGAAGCAACGGTCGTCTTTCCTTCGTGCATTACCGAGGATTCAACTTGAATAACCTTGGTTTTTCCGTCCGCATTAAGATAAAGAATATTATCCTTTAAACGGTTGTAGCCTTCGACTTTGCCCGAGATGGCTTTTTCGTTAACGATTATCCTGTCTTCGTGTATACTTTTGTTGTTCTTCTTGCCGAAAAGCATAAACGCCCTCCAAAATTTTTAACAATTTTTAGCAAATAAATTTAAATCTTTAATATTATACAATAAAACTACAGCAAAAGCAATAAGTTAAACGATTTTTTTTGTTATTGCCGCCTTGCAGAATAAAACCCCGAATAAAACAAAAACGCCGCTTAAATAAACGGCGAATTCCTGCCTACGCAAAACACGTAAACGCTAACGTCTGTTTTCGTGCCGAAATTATATTCGTTGAATACAACCGCGCCTTCTTCTCCCTGTACTTTAAAATCAACGTAATCGCCGCTAAAGTCGTAGTATTTCCATACGACAAACTCATAATTAGCACTTACCGGCACGGCTACGTCAAGTGATAAACTCCTGCCGTATTCCACGCTGAAAGTCTGCTCGGTTTTGCCGTGATAAAGGCATTGAACGAACGAAGTTTCCCCTTCCTTTACGGGGTTAAATGCGGTAGTAGTAAGCACAAGGTTAACGTTATAAACCCTTTTACTGAATACTGCCGTAAAGGTTTTATCGCCCGTAGAGCCCTCTGAAATTACGTAATCCCTGTCGGGCGTATCGCTTTCGTTTTCACGCCAACCTTCAAAATATTCGTTCTTTTGAGGCTTAATAAGAGCCACGTCTTCCGTTCCGGTATAATAAAAAGGTGCGTCGCTGGTAAGCGTTCCGCCATTTAAATCGTAATTGATGAGATATGCGTCTTCGGGCGCCCATTTCGCTTTAACCGTAATGCCCGTACGGAAAAGGTATTCGCCCCCGTCGAAAACTATGACCTTTCCGCCGTACTCGTAGGTAAAACAAGCAAGTTTAAAACCGGGTTTTTGCCCTTCGGGCAAGATAAGTTCTTCACCGAAAGACACGGTTTTCGAATAAAACGAAAGTTCGCCGCCGTTCGCATCGAACGTGACTTTATAAGCGTCCGTTTCGTCGCATGCACTCAAAAAGCCAGCCGACAAAACAAATGAAATAACCGCTAAAAAAACGACGAAAAATCTTTTCATATCGGTTATATTATAATAGCCTTTTTACCTTTTGTCAATCACGGTATTTATTAAACACCGTATTTTGACATTATTTTAAGCAAAAATGAAAGTCCGTCGTTTATCTTTTCTTTTTCGCTAAGCGTTATTTTTCGGTTTTCGGCATAAAGCAAAACGTCTTTAAGGTCCTCTATCCGCTTTTTTTCGGTAGGGTTTACGTCGTAATGCGAAAGCCTTTCTATCACGTTTTTAACGTGAGTAAAGTCAATTTGCGTCGTTTCTTTAACATGCTCATCGCTACTTTGCGGCGTACATTTTTTTATTTCCGGCGTCTGATCGGAAAACTCGCTTTCCTTAACCCTTTCCAAAGCCGTTGCCGATTCCTTTTTAATTTCGCCGTCTATGTACTTAACTAAATTTTTTTCTTCTTCGTAATCACCCTTTTTGTTTTCAATAACTCTTATTATAAGCGTAAACACTACCGTTTCGGCAGTAAGTGCCGCAAAATAAAACGAAAAGGCGATAAAACTTGCTTCCGCAAGCAAAATTATTGCCGAAAATACAGTCGATGCCGCCGCCGAAACAACTGCAAAAAATACGCTTACTCCGTTATTTTTTACTTTGATTGCGGTAATCACCGCAGCAAAAAAACCGCAAAGTATAAGTCCTGCGACTATAACGAAGAAACCGTCGGGGGAAAGTGTAATCACCATTTTTTTGAAAAAGTCGGTTATAGGATAATTCATAAGCCGATTATATCTTAAAAGGGCGCAAAAAATTGCACCCTTTTTATCGTATTTTATACTTATAAGTCGAAGACTAATCTATGCTTATCGTTTCGCCCGTTAAAAGACTTACTATAAATTTCCCCTTTACTTTTAAGTTAAGCGACTTTTCGACGGCGTACGCGTAAAGATCAAGTTGCTTTTTATACCTTTCTTTTAATGTAATACCGTCGTGTGCGCTGTACTTGTAGTCTATTACGTAAGCGTCGTATTTATCAACCGCCAAAAGGTCGATTACACCTTGTAAA
>JAXFZW010000051.1:0-4398 GCA_034184645.1 Clostridia bacterium
TAGGTATAGGGCATACTCGTTGGGCAACGCACGGAAAGCCTGACGAAATAAACGCGCATCCGCACGTTTCTTCTGACGGCGAGTGGGCGTTGGTTCACAACGGAATAATCGAAAATTACGCCGAAATAAAAGAAAAACTTATCGCTCAGGGTAAAGTTTTTTACAGTCAAACGGACAGCGAAACTGTCGCTAAACTTTTGGAGTATTACAATACCGGCGACGGACTCGATACGCTTTATAAAACGATTACCGCGCTTGACGGAAGTTATGCGCTCGCCATTTTGCGCGAAAAGGAAAAAAGGATTTACTTTGCTAAAAATAAAAGTCCTTTGTACGTTGCATTAAAAGACGGTCAGGCATTACTTGCCAGCGACGTCATTTGTTTCGGCGGTTTTGCTACCGAATATTACGTAATCGAGGACGGCGAATTCGGTTATACCGACGGAAAAGAATTAGTCGTCAAAAACGAATTCGGTATGGTTAAAAAGACGCCGCACGTTTTGGATGGTGATTTTGCTTCGGAAGAAAACCTTTACGATCATTATATGATAAAGGAAATTTACGATACCAAAAACGCGCTCATCGCAAACGCAGAGTATTATTCGGTTGAAAACAACTATAAAAAATTGTTGATGCTCGACGTCAAAAAATACGATAAAGTCGTTTTCGTAGGTTGCGGAACTGCCTACCACGCATGCCTTGTCGGGGCGAAGTTTTTCCGTGAAAAACTTGACGTGGATTGTTTTTGCGAAGTCGCAAGCGAATTTAGATATTCGCATCCTAAAATAAACGACAAAACGATAGTTTTGCTTATAAGTCAAAGCGGTGAAACGGCAGACACGCTTGCCGCTTACGAACTTGCCAAAAAGGCGGGTGCGACAACGGTTGCCATCGTCAACGTTGAGTACAGTACGCTTGCAAAAGGTGCGGATATTTCGCTACCTATTAAAGCGGGCGTTGAAGTTGCGGTTGCGTCAACCAAGGCGTACAGTTGCCAAATTTTAACGCTTTACACGGCGGCGGTGATTTTAGAGGCAAAAGGAAAGGGTCTCAAAGCCGACGTTTCCGAGATAAAAGATTTTGTCAATAACTTCGATTACGGCGATATTGACTTATATAAAAAAATAGCCGAAACGCTCCGCTATCAACAAAAAATGTTTATGATAGGCAGGGGGCTTGATTACTGTTCGGCAAACGAAGCCAGCCTTAAAATAAAGGAAACGAGTTATATCAATTCCGACACGTATTTTGCAGGCGAATTAAAACACGGATTTTTGGCGCTTATCGACGAAATGACTTACGTTGTTGTTTTCGCCACTCAAAAGGACGTTTTGTCCAAAACTTTATCTAACGCGGAAGAAGCTTATTCACGCGGTGCGCGAATGATTTTATTTACTTGTTTTGACGACATAGATAAGGAATTTTTGGACAAGTGCGAGTTTATAATAAAAGTCAAAAACACGAACAACGGACTTCAAGCGATTGAAAATATCGTTCCGTGGCAACTCGTTGCGTATTATACTTCGGTCAGTAAGGGGATAAACCCCGACAAACCGAGAAACCTTGCAAAAAGCGTTACGGTAGAATAAATTAAAAACTACCGCAAGGAGATTCACTATGGAAAGGCATCAAACGGTTTTGGTAATTGACTTCGGCGGTCAGTATAATCAACTTATTGTAAGACGGGTCAGAAATCTCGGTGTTTACGCAGAACTCGTTCCGTCCGATATAAGCATTGAAAAAGTTAAGTCGTATAATCCTATCGGAATAATTTTTACGGGCGGGCCTTCGAGCGTTTTTGCGGAAGATTCCCCCAAAGTAGATAAGGAAATTTTTTCACTCGGCGTGCCTGTTTTCGGTATTTGCTACGGCATGCAACTTACGGCGCATCTTCTCGGCGGAAAAGTTATTCACGCAAACGTCCGTGAGTACGGCAAACAGAATATAAAATATAGTAAAAGCCCCGTGTTTGACGGCGTTCCCGACGGCGTGTGCTGGATGAGTCACACCGATCAGGTTGACGAAGTCCCCGAAGGCTTTAAAATAACCGCTTCTACGGCAAATTGCCCTGTTGCGGCTTTTTCATGCGAAGAAAGAAAAATTTACGCAGTACAGTTTCACCCGGAAGTCGTGCATACGCAAAACGGCGACAAAATTTTAGGCAATTTTTTGTTTAAGGTTTGCGGTGCGAAAGGCGACTGGCAAATGGGCGATTACGCAGCGGAACAAATCAAAAAAATAAGGGAAAAGGTGGGGGACGGAAAAGTCCTTTGCGCAATGAGCGGCGGCGTTGACAGCGCGGTTGCCGCTACGATTTTACATAAGGCGGTAGGGGATAACCTTACTTGCGTTTTTGTCGATCACGGACTACTTAGGAAGGACGAGGCAAAACAAGTTATGTCGGTATTTCGTGACGGAATGGGCATGAACCTTATCAAAGTTGACGCGGCGGATTACTTCCTTAAAGCGTTAAGGGGTGTTAAAGAGCCCGAAAAGAAAAGAAAGATTATCGGTAAAGCATTTATCGACGTGTTTGCCGAACAGTCCAAAAAAATAGGTAAAGTCGACTATCTCGTACAGGGGACGATTTACCCCGACGTAATAGAAAGCGGACTAGGGAAAAGTGCGGTTATTAAATCGCATCATAACGTCGGCGGAATACCGTCGGTCGTTGATTTTAAGGAAATAATAGAGCCGCTTCGCAGCCTATTTAAGGACGAAGTAAGGGCACTCGGACTTGCGTTAGGACTTCCTGAACATATAGTTATGCGTCAGCCTTTCCCCGGTCCGGGACTTGCGGTAAGAATAATAGGAAACATTACGAAGAAGAAAATAAAAATCGTTCAGGACGCGGACGCAATTTTGCGTGAGGAAATTGCCGCGGCGGGACTCGATAAGGAAATTTGGCAATACTTTGCCGTGCTTACCGGTATGCACTCGGTAGGGGTTATGGGCGATGAAAGAACTTATGACTACACGGTTGCGTTAAGGGCTGTGGTCAGCGTTGACGGTATGACTGCCGACTGGGCGGATATTCCGCATGACGTTATGGTTAAAATTTCGTCGAGAATCGTAAACGAAGTTAAATTTGTAAACCGCGTGGTTTACGACGTGACGAGTAAACCGCCGGCTACGATAGAGTGGGAATAAAAAATTAAGCCGCTTGCCTTAAAGAATAAGCGGCTTTTAATTTAATAAAAAAGGTTTTGCCAATCGGCAAAACCTTTTTGTTTTTGTTATTTATAACGCCTTAATAAAGGTCTGCGGAGTAGTCGCCGCAAAGTGTGTAAAGAATCGTTTGTGCGTAAAGGCGGCAAATAAAGTCGTTCGGGTGGTTTACGTTGTTTGACGTTCCGTCGTAATATCTTTTACGTTCGAGTATGCTTTCGTGTTCGGGCATAACGTTTGAGAAAAATACGTGATGACCGAATCTTCTTTCAAGACTTGCCGCAAGCGACGGGTACTGTCTTTGGAAAGTTAATTGTTTTTGATTTACCCAAACGACTTCCGGGTGCGGAAGATATGAGCCGACCAAACATACTATGCAGTTGGGGTTAGCGTTAAGGATAGTGGTTGCTATCGTATCAAGGTTGGTTATGTGAGTTGCGGCATCCCAAGTAGTATCGTTAAGTCCGTAAGCAAGGAAGAATATGTCGGGATTATATGCAACGGCTTGTTGAAGCCTTGATGAACTTTCCCCGTCGACAGTTTTTGAAACGCCGTCTGCCGAAGTCCAGCCGCCGACCGCAAGGTTTTTATAGTTTGATTTTGACGCTATGCCGTAATGATCGGAAAGCGTATCGAAAACCATTTTTGCCCAAGGTTCGGAGTAAGGTTCCCAACCTAAAATCGTTCCGGAGTTGCATCCGAACGTAACCGAGTCCCCGAAGAAACAGATTTTGATTTGGCTCTTATTTTTAATTTTGTTTAACTGCGAAGCAAATTCTGTGTTATCGATTTCAGGAATTCTAATGTAGTTATTACCTGCGTGACGATAGGTTATGGCGATTTGTTTAGTTCCGCCCATTTGCCAACTGTCTCCGCCGTTAAAGTAATGTTCGGAATAAAGAATACGCTTTTTAGCAGGGTCTGCGTTGTTGGTGTCAAAGTATGCTATCGTACCGCCAACCGAACCGTAAGCAACAGGTAGTGCTGCTCCGGTAATGCCGAGTTGCGCAAGAACGGCGTCTGTCGGATAATACCAGTCGAACGGAACGTAAGGCATTCTGCTGTTGGCTGTTCTTGTAAGACGGTTTGTGACTTTGTCATAAGTATAATCGACGCCTTCGGTATATTCCGTTTTAAGGTCGTATGAGCGTACAGAGATAATTTCTTCCGCAGGATACATAAGCGGAATTTTGTCGTCCGTACCTACGAACATAGCGTTTTCGTTGTAAA
>JAXFZW010000052.1:0-9055 GCA_034184645.1 Clostridia bacterium
GACGATAATATATCTCGAATCCGCAAGGAGCGAGCGTCTATCGATTTCACCGTGCGTGTTTGTTCTTCCCGATTTTGAAAAAGATATTGACGAAGATTATTTATTCGAACTTGCTAAATGCGGGTATTTTGCGGTGGCAGCGGATTTTTCGGGCAAAAAAGAAGGTAAAAACGGTTTTACCGTTTATCCGTCGGAGGTAGAATACGCAAACTACGAAATCGTAAAAAACAGCCTTTACGAAATATCCGACGACGTAAAACACTCCGCTTGGTACGAGTGGGGCTCGGTTGCAAAGTACGTGGTGAATTACCTTTCTTCACGTTCGGTAGTGACGGGCGTCGGTGCGATAGGCGTAGGGCTCGGCGCAAGCGTTCTTTGGGAAATCGCCGCAAACGAAAATAATCTGGCGTGCGCCGTTTTCCTTTTTGACGCAGGTTGGAACGCTTATTTTAAAAAAGGGAACAAAAAAAGCGACGGCGTTTCGCCCGAATTTAACGACGACGACCTTAAATTCCTTGCGGGTGTTGACGCGCAGGCGTATGCGTCCTCGGTCAAAATTCCGACGCTTGTTATAAGTGCGACAAACAGCGTCTCGTTCGACTTTGATAGGGCGGCGGATACCGTACAAAGGATGAACAAAGCGCAGTATGCCGCAATCGATTATTCGGTAAACAGAGTAAGTGTTTTGGATGCCTCGGCGCATAAAGATATATCTTACTTTTTGAGCGAAATTTTGTTGAAGGGTAAAAAAGCGGAAAACATGCCTTCGCTTCCCGAAATAGAATGTTATACCGAAGACGGCGAAATCGAAATTGAAATCGACGCGGCGGAAGAAGGTTTAAAAAAGGTTGTTCTTTATGCGGCGGAAGGCGACGAAGTTCAGCAACTTCGCAGTTGGAAAATCGCAGGTGAAATTTTTGCGGACGAGTATTGCGACGGACAGTTTGTTTTCAGATACTTGCCTTATCAAAATTCCGGAATATGTTCGTTTTTCGTCCGTGCGGTTTACGAAAGCGGTTTTACCGTGGCGTCGCCGGTTGCGACTAAAAAGTTTGCGCCGACTGACGTAAAAACTTCGCACAAGTCAAAACTTATTTATTCGGGCAGGGAAAAGTTTTCGGCAAGCGCGTTTGCGCCCTGTTTTGAAAAAGTTAAAATTTTCGAGTCCGAAGGCACAGACGTTACGGAAGTAAAAGGACCTATGGACATAGTCGGATTAAAAGCGACTTGTGGGCTTATTACTTTCAAAGTAAATTCCGAAAAAGATAAACCCGCCGACGATTCTATATTCGTTTTAGACGTGTGTGCGGACGAAGGTGCGGATATAACTTTTTCTCTTCTTACGGGCAATGATTTTAAGGGTATGGAATTTTCGGCAAAAATCAGTTGTCCTTCTGCCCGTTCGTGGCGTAACTTTACTTTACCGCTTGCTAAATTCAAGTCGGCGGAAGGTATGGGAATAAAAGGATTTGACGAAGTTACGGCAATCAAAATTACTGCCGATAAACCCTTTTTGATAAACAATTTTCTTTGGATATAGGAGACTTTCATTGTATAAAATCAACGATAGTTTAAATGAAATTCAAGCGAAAGAGAAAAAGTCAAGACGTAATTTTTACGCCGTTGTTTTAGTATTGCTTTTTCTTACCGTGCTTATTATACACTTAAACTTTTTCGTGTTTATCAATATCGAAGTAAGCGGCGAGTCTATGGAATCGACCTTGCAAAGCGGCGACAATCTTATCGCCGTAAGGGGCGCGACGGTTCACCGCGGCGATATAATAATAATCGACAAAAATTCTCACAACGTAGATTCGTCCGACAACTATTACTACATCATTAAGCGTGCGATAGGCATCGGCGGCGATATAGTGCAAATAAGGACTGACGGCTACGTTTACTTAAATGGGGAAAAACTTAACGAAAGTTATCTTGACGAAGGTCAACGCACTTACGTTTACGAGGCAAGTTTCCCTGTAAACAGAACGTACGTTTTGGCGGAAGACGAAATCTTTTATCTTGGGGATAACAGGGTAAACAGCAGCGACGCAAGGGTAAACGGCCCGTGCAAAAAGTCTGACGTCATCGGCGTCGTTATGAACTGGACCGTAAAACACAGAAAGTCGCTGACAAAGGTGCTTAATTTTTTCAAAAGCATACCCGACTGGTTTTCGGGAGCGTTCGGATGCGGAGGAAATAAAAGTTGACGGAGTATTTTAACGAAAGCGACCTTATCAGGGCAAAAAGACAAAGAATATTCATTTTGCTGACTTTTATATTCGTGGCTGTTTTATTTACGGCATTTATTTGCGTAATGCTTTTCGTGGTATATATGGGGCTTCCTTACGGGTCGGACAAAGTTATAATCGTAAAAATAATTACTTATTCGGTAACGCTTGTTTTTGTTGGTTTTTGTTTTGTTTATCTCGGCGTGCCGTATAAGCGGGCAAAAAAGTTCTACGTTTTTTTGAATAACTTAAAAACGGGAATTAAGGAAACTTCAACCGCCACTTTTTTGGAAACCGACGGCGAACTTCACGAAAAGGACGGGGTTGATTGTAAAACTCTTATTTTTATAGAGTGGAACAAGTATAAAAAAGATTATTTTGAAAGAAAGGTTTTTGTGTTTTACGAAAAGAACTTTCCCGCTATACCCGAAAAAGCGGAAGTCGAATTTATTACACAGGGAAATTTTTTAATAAGTTACGAAATTAAAAACGGCGACGTTTTGCCGGAGGAGAACAATGAAAGCAATAATAACGGTAATAGGTAAAGACAAATCGGGCATCATTGCCAAAGTGTCGGGCTTACTTGCGGAGTACGACGTCAACATTGAAGACATCAGTCAAACGATAGTTCAGGGCAACTTCACGATGATTATGCTTTGCGGCATGGAAAACGCAAAACTCGGCGTTAAAGAACTCGGCGAAAAGTTAAAGGTTTTAGGCGACGGAATAGGCGTATCAATAAGGGTTCAGCACGAAGACATTTTCAATGCGATGCACAAAATTTAATGGCGGTAAAATATGTCACTTATAAACAATAACGAAATTTTAGAAACCGTAAATATGGTTGAAAAGGAACATTTTGACGTCCGCACGGTAACTATGGGTATCTCGCTTTTATCGTGCATACGTGAAAGTGCCGAGGAAACGTCAAAACTCGTTTACGACAAAATTTGCAAAAAAGCGGAAAACATTGTAAAGGTTGCGGACGATCTCGGGGCGGAATACGGTATTCCGATAATAAACAAAAGGGTGTCCATTACGCCTGCGTCGCTTTTGACTGCGTCATTTTCGGGAAAGGAAGTAGTGCTTGCAAAAGCGCTTGACAGGGCGGCAAAGGAAGTCGGCGTAGATTTTCTCGGCGGATATACTGCGCTCGTAAACAAGGGTATGACGTCTTTTGAAAAGTCGTTTATCGAAAGTATTCCCGAAGCGTTGGCTGAAACCGAAAAAGTTTGTTCTTCGGTAAACGTTGGCTCGTCTAAAACGGGAATAAACATGGATGCCGTTCGCTTAATGGGTGAAATAATTAAAAAGACGGCTAAAATGACCGAAAAGGCAGACGGAATAGGATGCGCAAAACTCGTTGCTTTTTGCAATGCGGTAGAAGACAACCCCTTTATGGCAGGTGCTTTTCACGGCGTGGGCGAAGGCGAAACGGTAATTAACGTAGGCGTTTCGGGACCCGGCGTCGTTCATCACGCATTAAAGTCGGTTAAAGGCGGCAGCGTAAACGAAGTTGCCGAAGTAATAAAGAAAACCGCATTTAAAATTACCAGAGCGGGCGAACTTATCGCAAAACAGGCGGCAAAGCGTCTTAACGCCGAATTCGGAATAGTTGACTTATCGCTTGCCCCCACACCCGTTATGGGCGATTCGGTCGCACATATTTTGGAAGAAATGGGGCTCGACTCCGTAGGTGCGCACGGAACGACTGCGGCACTTGCTATGCTCAACGACGCCGTTAAAAAGGGTGGCGTAATGGCAAGCGGCAGCGTAGGCGGACTTTCCGGTGCGTTCATACCCGTCAGCGAAGATATCGGTATGATAAACGCCGCAAGAAGCGGTGCTATCAACTTAAACAAACTTGAAGCGATGACTGCGGTTTGCAGCGTCGGTATAGATATGGTTGCAATCCCCGGCGACACCCCCGCAAGCACGATAAGCGGTATAATCGCCGACGAAGCGGCAATCGGCATGATAAACAACAAAACGACAGCGGTAAGGGTTATTCCCGTACCCGGCAAAACCGTAGGTGACGAAGTTGAATTCGGCGGACTTTTAGGCTCTGCGCCGATAATGGCTGTATCCCCATACGGTTGTGACGAGTTTATAAGCAGGGGCGGAAGGATTCCCGCACCGATACATAGCAATAAGAATTAAAGGAGACGTATTTTGACTGAGTTTGAATGGGCAATAGAAGATATTTACGCAAGCGAAAAGGAATTTGACGCCGACGTTAAGCGTGCTGAAGAACTTTGCGATTTTTCCGAGTTCAAAGGCAAACTTTCGGATAAAAAGGTTTTCCTTGACTGCATGAAAAAGCAGGAAAGGGCGGGAAGAATTATCGAAAAGTTAAGCGTTTACGCAATGATGCGTTTTGACACCGACACGTCGAGCAGCGAGTACGACGCTTTAAACAAAAAGGCGGAAGCGCTTGCGGTAAAGTTCGGCGAACAGGTCGCTTTCGTAACCCCCGAACTCATATCGCTTGACGAAAGCGTAATTAACGGCTATATCGCCGATAGAGAACTTAAAGAATACGATTATTTCCTTAAACAGTTGCTCAATGAAAAAGCGCACGTTTTAGGCGAAAACGAAGAAAGATTACTCGCTTTAAGTAGTGAAACGCTTTCTTCCTTTCACGATATATTTACCAAAATAGATAATGCGGATTTGCCGCTTAAAAGTTTCCGTCACGGCGGAAAAGTTTATGAGCTTTCTCACGGGGCGTACGGCGTTATAATGAGAAACTCGGACAGAAAACTTCGCGAAAAGTGTTATAAAGAGTATTACGGAGCGTACGGCTCGCTTTTAAACACAATTTCCGCGACGTATTCCGCAAGTGTGAAAAAGGACGTGTTTTTGGCAAGGGCAAGGAATTATCCTTCTGCGCTTGAAAAGGCGTTGCTATCTGAGGACGTTTCGCCCGTAGTTTACGAAAATCTTATATCGGGTGTGAAAAAAGCATTACCGCTTATGCACCGTTATATGAAGGTAAAAAAGAAAGAACTCGGGCTTAAAACCATGCGCATGTACGACGTTTACGTACCTACCGCAAGCGACTACGAAATAGAGCTTACTTACGACAAGGCGTACGACCTTGTAGTTGACGCACTTTCGGTTTTCGGCGACGAATATAAAAATCTTTTAATCAAAGCGAAAAAGGAAAGATGGCTTTCTGTTTTTGAGACCAAAAACAAGCGCAGCGGGGCGTACAGCGTTTGCGTTTACGATACGCACCCCTTCGTACTTTTGAACTATAAAAAGACCACGCACGACGTGTTTACAATCGCTCACGAAATGGGGCACAGCATACACTCTTATTTTTCAAATAAGAATCAGCCATACGCAAAAGCGGACTACAAAATTTTCGTTGCGGAAGTCGCAAGCACGGTAAACGAAACGCTTTTGATTAAATATCTTTTAAAAAACGCAAAGGACGCTAAACTTAAAAAATATCTTTTGTATTACCTTTTGGAAATGATACGCACGACGCTTTTCCGTCAAACGCAGTTTGCGGAATTTGAAGAAGCGGTGCACTCGGCGGCGGAAAAGGGAATACCGCTTACCAAGGACTACATGAGCGACCTTTACGGAAAACTTAACGAAAAGTATTACGGAAAGGCAATCAAGCCCGACGACCTTATAAAAACCGAGTGGGCAAGGATACCGCACTTTTACAGGGCGTTCTACGTATATAAATACGCCACGGGAATAATCAGCGCGCTTTCGATTTCCGACAGAATATTAAATGAAGGCGAAACCGCGGTAAACGATTATTTTAAGTTTTTATCTTCGGGCGGAAGCGATTCGCCTGTGGAATTACTTAAAATCGCGGGCGTTGACTTGACCAAACCGGACGCGTTCGACTCGGCGTTCAAAGTGTTTAAGGACGCACTCGAAGAATACGAAAAACTTTAACCGACAAGTATGTAAAACAGAACGAAGCATAAGGTAAAATAATCTCAAAAAGACAAAGGAGAAATTTATGCCAACCAAAAAAATTACCGGCGATATGCCACACAACGTTGAAGCGGAACAGGCGCTTCTCGGGTGCTTACTTTTAGATCAGGAAGTTCAAACGGAAATCTTTTCAAAGTTAAAGGTGGAAGATTTTTATTCCGAAGCGAACAGATACGTTTTTTCCGCTATGGACAAACTGTCAAAGGAAAACAAACTTATCGACCTGGTGACTATAAGCGACGTACTTGAAAAGGAAGGCAATCTCGAAGCGGCGGGCGGAATAAACTATCTTACCGACCTTGCCGACGTAATGGCGTCGACGGCAAACTATTCGGAATACCTTGACATAGTAAAAAGGGACAGCGTATTAAGAAAACTTATCTCGTCGGCGTCCGAAATCATTAACGACTGCCGTAAAAGTAAGGATATGTCGTCAAGCCTTGCGATTGCCGAAAAGAAGATTTACGATATTTCTACCGCAACCGACTCGGGTAAACTCGTAAGAATCGACAGCGTTATTCCCGAAGTCCTTATGCGTGTGGAACTTGCAAGTTCTGATAAGTCCGCTTTGCGCGGAATACGTACGGGATATAAAGGGCTTGACTCGCTTACGGACGGACTTCATAAAAGCGACCTTATTATTTTAGCGGCGCGTCCTTCGGTAGGTAAAACGTCGTTTGCGATGAACATCGTCGGAAACGTTGCCCTTCAAGGATACACGTGCGCAGTATTTTCGCTTGAAATGAGCAAGGAACAAATAGTGCAAAGACTTATGTGTTCTATTGCCGACGTCAGCATGAGCAATGCGTCGCGCGGCGAAATGACTAACGAAGAATGGATGCGTTTCCTTCGCGCAAGGGAAATTTTAGGTAAATCTAAAATTTTTATAGACGAATCGGGTATGTCAACTCCGAGAGAAATTTTATCTCAATGCCGCAGGCTAAAAGCAAAACACGGCCTTGACCTTATAATGATCGACTATATTCAACTTATGGACAGCGGGCTCGGCGGAAAGGAAGAATCACGCCAAAGGGAAATAACCGAAATTTCGCGTAGGCTTAAACTTATCGCAAAGGAACTCAACGTTCCGGTGATTGCGCTATCGCAACTTTCCCGTGCGGTTGAAACGCGTAAAGGCGTTCCGCAACTTTCGGATTTAAGGGAATCGGGCGCAATAGAGCAGGACGCGGATATAGTTATGTTTATTCACCGTCCGGACAAGGGGGCGGATCAAGCCGACCTTGATTCCGGTAAGGTTAAAAAGAACGTCGCTCAAATCGTTTTGGCAAAACAAAGAAACGGCGCAACGGGTACGGTTGAACTGTACTTTGACGGCGAACGTACCAAGTTCTTAAACCTTGATCCCGACACGGGCGAAGTAAGCGAAATAGATATCAAACAGTTTGCGCTCGCTAAACCCGAACCGCAAAAAGCAAAACAGGAAGAAAAGGAAAACGGAAATTCGGACGACGAACTTTTCGGCTAAGTCAACAATGCAAACACTCGTAAAAAAAATAGACGATGAGTCGATTGCCCTTGCGGTAAAAATCTTAAACGACGGCGGACTTGTCGCAATCCCTACCGAAACGGTTTACGGACTTGCGGCGGTAGGAACTAATCCCGAAGCGGTCAAAAAGATTTTTGAAGTTAAAGGAAGGCCGACAGACAATCCTTTAATAGCGCACGTTCACAAGGATTACGACATAAAAAAACTCGTAAAAGTCAATTACGACTACGTTTACGAACTGAAAAACCGTTTCACACCGGGGCCGCTTACAATGGTAATGGACAGCCTTGGCGTGGTTTGTAAGGAAGCGGTCTGCGGCGGCGATACGCTTGCGGTAAGGATACCTTCGCACAGCGGTTGTCAGGCACTTTTAAGGGCGATAGATAAGCCTTTGGTCGCCCCAAGCGCAAACATAAGCAAACATACCAGCCCCGTACGTGCCGAACACGTATTCAACGACTTAAACGGTAAAATACCGCTCATTTTGGACGGCGGAAAGTGTAGCGGCGGAATTGAAAGCACGGTGCTTGACGTGACGACTGCAACGCCGAGAATTTTAAGGGCGGGGCTTATCACGAAAGAAATGATCGAAAACGTCGCCGGCGGTTGTGAAATCGCCATGCACAAGGAAGGCGACAGGGTAAAATCACCCGGAGTAAAGTACGGGCATTACCGTCCTAATTGCGAAACGGCTTTATTTTACCCCGAAGAAACCGAAAAGGTGATTGCGCTTTATAACGAAAGCGTAAAACAAGGCAAAACCCCGTTTATTATGTGTTCGGGGAAGGAAAAAGAAAATTTTAAGGGTTTGAACTTGCTGTATCTCGGCGAAACGCCCGAAGACGCTGCCGCAAACCTTTACGATAAATTGCTCGAAGGGGAGAAAAAAGCGGATTTGATTATAGCGGTTGCGCAACCCGACGAAAAGGGAGTTAATCTCGGGGTTATGAACAGGCTTAAAAAATCCTGCGGAAAGTCATGAAAAAAATTCTTTTCGTGTGTACCGGAAACACTTGCCGAAGTCCCATGGCGGAATTACTTTTAAAAGACAAGTTGAAAAAAGCGGGCATAACCGACGTGCGTGTAAAAAGCGCGGGCATTTCGGCGGCGGACGGTGAAAAAATGAGTAAAAACTCAGCCAAGGCGTTAAAAAGCGTTGGAATCAAACCGTACGCTTTCCGCTCAAAAACGTTGACGCCCGTTATGCTTACAAAAAGCGATATGGTAATATGTATGTCTGCCTCGCACAAAGCCGCTCTGTACGGATTCAAAAACGTGTACACGATAGGCGAACTTACCGGGCTTGGCGACGTATTTGACCCTTACGGCGGCGATGAAAACACGTATCTTATCGCAA
>JAXFZW010000053.1:0-4476 GCA_034184645.1 Clostridia bacterium
CCAACTTCGTTGCGGCTGCACGCGGAGCAAGTGATCACGCTCTTATTTTTTTCAAGTACGTTCTGGAAGTAAAAACAAATTATACCGTCGGGCTTTCCGCACCCAGCGTAATCACGCTGTATAAAGGTAAAATCAACTATGCAAACAGTATAGTTATCGCTTGCAGTCAAAGCGGTCAGGCGGCAGACGTTTTGGAAGTTATTAAAAAGGGTAACGAACAGGGCGCAATCACTATTGCGATAACCAACGACAAGTTAAGCCCTATCGCAAAGGAAGCGAAATTTCATCTTTATTGTAACGCAGGTGAAAAAAGAACTGTTGCCGCAACTAAAACTTTCAGCGCGGAAGTTTTTCTTCTTTTATGGCTTGCGTCCGAACTTTCGGGTGATAAGGAAGCGCTTTTTACGCTTAAAAACATAAAAACTTATATCGACCAAGTTGTTCCGCAAATTGATGCGGAAACGACGAAGTACACCTCGAAGTTTAAGGATATGAACAGCGGCTTTATTTTGGCGAGGGGGCTTATTTACGCAATCGCACTTGAATCCGCACTCGTTTTACAGGAAACGAGTTATATTCAGGTAAAAGGTTATCCGGGCAGCGAGTTTTACCACGGGCCTTTGGCAATGGTAAACGAAAAAACGCCTGTAATAATTTTCTGTGCCGAAAACGGCGGCGACGAGGAAATTCAAAGCATAGTCCGTGCAGACCAAATTCAATGTATCGAAAAAATGTTGTCGCTTAAAGCACCCGTTCTTTTGATAACTAACGACATAGTTTTAACGGGTAAATTCAGAACGGTAAACGAAGCGTATATTAACTTTTCCGTTCCCGAAGAGTTTACTATTTTCGCTTTCGCGCTTTTTGCACAAATGTTCGCTTGCAAAATCAGTTGTGCGATAGGTAACGATCCCGATAATCCCAGGGCACTCAACAAAGTGACTGTGACGAAATAAAATAAAAACTATTACAAGGAGATAAAAATGTCAAAATACAAAGGAACTCAAACCGAAAAAAATCTTTTGGCGGCGTTTGCCGGCGAATCGCAGGCGAGAAATAAATATACGTATTTTTCTTCCAAAGCGAAAAAAGAAGGATTCGAACAGATAGCGGCGATTTTTGCGCTAACTGCCGAAAACGAAAAAGAACATGCGAAAATGTGGTTTAAAGAACTCGAAGGAATAGGCGACACCGCCGAAAACTTAAAAGCGGCGGCGGAAGGCGAAAATTACGAGTGGACGGATATGTACGAAGGTTTTGCGATAACCGCCGAAAAAGAAGGTTTTACGGAACTTGCTAAAAAGTTCAGGCTTGTCGCCGCAATCGAAAAACATCACGAAGAACGCTATCGCGCGCTTCTTAAAAACGTTGAGACGGCGGAAGTTTTCAAAAAGTCCGAAATAAAGGTCTGGGAGTGCAGAAACTGCGGTCATATCGTTGTGGGAAAAGCCGCCCCCGAAGTATGCCCGACGTGCAGTCACCCACAAAGTTATTTTGAAATTTCAGCGGATAATTATTGATAACTTTTTAGTTGTATAAATATAATTAAAAGCCACTCAAACGGGTGGCTTTTAATTATTTAAATTCATAAAGCAAAAGGGTTGGTGTAAAAGCCGACCCTTTGCGAAAATCTTCGTGTTAAAGGCGTGACGGGCAAAAGGGAAAACCCGACGAAAGTATTTACGAAGTAAAACTTTTGGCGGAAAGGAGAAACCGACGTAAAAGCAAAAGGGTTGGTATAAAAGCCAACCCTTTGCGAAAATCGTCGTGTTTCGACGTAGTGGAGCAGGTGATGGGAATCGAACCCACCTCTAAAGCTTGGGAAGCTCTCATTCTACCGATGAACTACACCTGCGAGCATTATTATTGTATCAAAAATCCGAAAAAAAGTAAACACAATTACCTATAAAATATTGTAAAAAATAATAAATAGTGATATAATTTATAAGAATAAATTTACAAGGAGATAAAAATGGCTCTTTTTGCTAAAATTATTGAATGGAGCGATAATTCCAAGGACACGCTCGTTTACAAGTATCCGCTACCTAAGGGCGGCAGAGAAGTAAACCAAAAAAGTAAACTTATCGTAAGGGAATCGCAGGAAGCGATTTTTGTTCACAAAGGACAAATATGCGACGTTTTCCCTGCGGGTACTTACGATTTAAATACTGATATTTTCCCCATCCTTTCTAAACTTGCGGGGTGGAGATACGGCTTTCAAACGCCAATTACCGTTGATATTTATTTCGTAAACGTAAAGCAGTTTACCGGCAATAAATGGGGAACGTCCAATCCGATTATGAAACGTGATCCCGAATTCGGGATGATAAGGGTTAAAGGTTACGGCTCTTATGCGTTCAAAGTTTTCGATTCCGCAGTTTTCCTTAAAGAACTTTTCGGAACGAACTCGTCTTTCGTGACGCGTGATATAACCGACTGGCTCAAAACTCTTCTCGTTTCATATCTTACCGACGCTATCGGCGAAGCGAAAATTTCCGCTTTGGATCTTGCCGGAAACACCACCGAGCTCAATACCATCGTCAAAACGACTATTCAGGAAAAATTCCGTGAAATAGGTCTTGAACTTACCAACTTCGTTATCGAGAATATGTCTGTTCCCGAAGACGTTGAAAAGGCGATTGACGAACGCAGTAAACTCGGCATTTTGGGTGATAAGACTGACGTAATGATGAAGGTCGCTGCGGCGGAGGCTATGAAGGACGCCGCTAAAAATCCGGGTATGGGCGGTACGTTTGCCGGCGCAGGTATAGGTCTTGGCGCAGGCGTAGGACTCGGCTCGGCTTTTGCGGAAGCGTTTAAGCCCACGGCTCAAACTCAGCAGGCGGCTCAAACGACGCAGGGTGCGACTAAAACTTGTCCAAAGTGCGGCGCGCAAGTCGCGGTCGGCGCAAAATTCTGTCCCGAGTGCGGCGAAAAAATGCCTGTAAATAAATTTTGTCCCGAGTGTGGGGCAAAAGTATCGGCAGATGCAAAATTCTGCCCTGAATGCGGAAAAAAATTAAATTAAAAAAGTAAAAAGGAGAATATAAAAATGGCTGACAAAATTACTGAAAATACAACGATATTCGACGCTTTACAAATCAACCCCAACGCGGGTGAAATTTTGATGGCGCACGGTATGCACTGTTTAGGATGCGCTCTTGCGCACGGTGAAACCGTAGGCGAAGCGGCTGACGTTCACGGTGCAGACCTTGAAAAGATGCTTAAAGAACTCAACGACGTAAAATAAGCGGTAAGCATAATGGCGGAAAACGTTAAAAACGAGTTCGGCGAAGAAGAAAGTAAAGTATCTACCGAATCCATTAAATGTCCTTCGTGCGGATCGAATATGAAGTTCGACCCCGAGTCGCAAATGCTTTACTGTGAGCATTGCGGAACGAAGTCTTCGTTTAATCAGGAACTTAAAGCGTCCGAACTCGATTTATTGTCAGGTTTTAATGCGGACGATAATCAGTGGAAGAAAGAAGACGTTACCGTATTCAGGTGCGATAACTGCGGTGCAAAGGTTGTTTTAAGCGCAAGCGAAACCGCTAAAAGTTGTCCTTTTTGCGGAACGGCTCACGTAGAAAAAATCGACGAACTTGCAGGCATTAAGCCTAACGGAGTAGTACCCTTTCTTTTAACGTCGGACAAAGCTGTCGAACGTTCTAAAACGTGGGCAAAAAAAAGGCTTTTTGCTCCGAGTAAGTTCAAAAAGAGTTTAAATGCGGAAAACGTAAAAGGCGTTTACTCGCCGTGTTTTACTTTTGACAGCAAGACGACTTCTTATTATCGCGGAAGAATCGGTAAAAATTATACTCGTACGGTAGGTTCGGGTAAGGATCAACATACCGAAACTTATACGGTATGGAAAGATATTTCCGGAACATATTATGATAACTTCGACGACGTTTTGATTTCGGCGGGCAATAAAATTTCCCAAAAGACCTTCGATAAAATTTCACCTTACGATACTAACGAAAGCAAAGGTTATCAGGAAAACTATCTTTTAGGTTTTATGGCGTATCATTACGATAAAAGCATAGAGGATTGTTGGGGGCTTGCAAAAGATAAAATGGACGCCGCAATAAGAAAGGGAATACTTTCGCAGTATTCTTACGACGAAGTAGATTATCTCAACGTGTCTACGACTCATGAAGCGGTCACATATAAGTACGTAATGCTTCCCGTTTACGTAGGTAATTTCAGTTATAAAAAGAAAGTTTATAACTTTTACGTCAACGGGGTAAGCGGTAAAACTACGGGTAAAACCCCCGTATCTTTCTGGCGTGTTTTGGCAGCGGTAGGCTTAGGACTTGTCGTTCTTGCCGGGATAGGCTTACTTGTTTACCATTTGGTCAACTCATAAGCCCATTTTGCGTTGACAAAACGCTTAAATTATAGTAAAATAATAAAAAATTTAATTTACGGAGATTATTATGAAAAGAATTAAATTAGTTGCGGCTTCTTGCGAAA
>JAXFZW010000054.1:0-2958 GCA_034184645.1 Clostridia bacterium
CAAAAGTTTACTGACCGAAACACTTGTCTTGCGGCTTACAATGCAGGGGAAGGCAACGTTAAAAAGTGGCTTGGCGATAAAAATTACAGCAATGACGGAATAACACTCGATGTAATTCCTATAACAGAAACTGCCGACTACGTAAAAAAAGTAAATAAAAGTTTGACAAAATATAAAAATTTATACTTTAATATCCTTGACAAACGTTAAAATATTGGTTAATATATAAAGGCTGACGTGAGGGTGGCGGAACTGGCAGACGCGTACGTTTGAGGGGCGTATGGTTAATCCGTGTGGGTTCAAGTCCCATCCTTCACACCAAAAAGGCTATTTTTGAGCGATTTTTGCTTGAAAATAGCCCTTTTTTTATCAAATTTTTTCCAAAACACTCCGAAAAAAGTGTCAAAAAAAGTGTCAAAATTGCGAAAAATAGTAGAATTTTTCTGCCTCTTTCAAAATGAAATCGTCTGAAAGTTCCGTGTACGCCTTTCCAAGTTTCCCCAAAGAGTGCCCCATCCAAATTTTACGCACGGTGTCGTTGATTCCGCACTCGATACAACGGGAATTAAATGTTCTCCGTAGATCCTTAAGCGTAAACTCCGGCATAAGTGCTTTAAACTTTTTGCGCAGCACTTCGTAAGAAGGTAATTGAATTTCCGCCGTCAAGTATTGTCTTAGTTCTCGCATTATCGGGATTTTTTTATACTCGACTTTACCGTTTTTCCGTTTACTGTTTACCGCAGTTATGAATTTGTCGTCCATGGTAAACTTTTCGTATTCGTTAGGTCTCAGCCCGGTGTAAAGTGCGATCATATAGATAGGGAAATATTCTTCAGAACTCGCACGCTCGATAAAATCTTTAATGTCATCAATCGATAAGGCTTTACCGTTTACAGTTTCGTGTTGACGGTGGAAGATGACGTCGAGCGGATTACGTGAAACTACTCCATGTTTAATTGCTGCCTTAAAAATGATTGATAGTAGGGAAAATACTTCATCTGCAGTTTTTCCCTTGCCTGAATTGACGATATTATCCATAATATCCTGTAATTCTTTAGGTGAAATCGTTCTGATAGATCTGTTTTTGAATTTAGGCTTAATGTAATTGTTGAAACGGTTCTGATCGGCTCGGAATGTCTCCGAAGTCACTAAACGTTTACGGAACGTATTGAAATAGTATTCCGTAAATGCAACGAATTCCGTAGGCACGTTATAAGGCGATTTATTCTTCTTTTTAATTCCTTTTTTGACTAAAATTTTTAATTTTTCTTCAACTTCTTGCGGTGTCCTCCCGTAAACGTATTGTTTTTGTTTGCCGTCGCAGTAATAACCTTGATAACGTCCGTCGGCTCTCGGTTTTTTACAAACGGAAACGCCTTTGATAGATATATCCATTTTTTCAACCTCACTTCTTTGGGTTGAAACGTTGTTCGTTTTATCGCTCTCACTTCCAACGATATAAAAAAGGCGCTTAAACTGCGCCTTTTCATCTAATCGTTTTTGCCAGCTTTCTTCAAGTTTTTTCTCGTGTAAAAATAAACTTAACTCCCGTAGCGTGTTTTCAATAAATTCAAAATCTTCAATTTTCATCAATTATCCCCTTAAAGTGTAGTGGGGATAATTTTACCAAAAGTTTTCCTGTTTGTTGCCTTCTTAAATAGTTTCTTTGAATTTTTTTATATCATCAGAGTGTCCGCAATCTAAACAAATTCCAATAAGCTTGTTTTCGATTTTATGTGGACGAATCGCATTTATAATCCCACAAGCAACTAAACTGATTGCTGCCCATTTAAGCATGTACTTGCCGGCAATATATATTCCAACGCTGTCAAGAATGTCATGCTGAAAATTTATCCTTGCATAAATGTAAAAAATAAGGCCAGCAAATAAACAAAGGATAGAAAGCACAGTGATTATTCTCATAGTCATTGACGGAGTTTTTTCATCGAGTTGTACAGGTTGATTTATAACGGTAATGTTTGTTTTTTTACAATTAGGGCATTTCATTATTTTGCTTCCTTATTCTTGTTGATACCTAAACGCTTAGAGTAAAACTCGGCGTCTTCAATAAGTTTTCCTTTTTCAAGTTCGGAAAGAGAGCGGAAGGCTCTTAAAAGTCTTTCTTCATCACTGGAAAGTTTAAAATTTGCCTGAATGCTTACATTTTTGTTTCCGAGGTCGTCTTCAAGTCCTAAAAGATAGTCAGAACTAACATTAAAAAATTTTGACAATATAAAAATGGCGTTTGCAGTTGGCTCTCTTTGTCCATTTTCCCAAAAATAAATAACACTTTTAGAAAAACCTATCAATTTTGAGAGCTCTAATACAGAAAGCTCTTTTTCTTTACGTAATTCAGATAATTTTTCACTAAAATTCTTATTCATAAAAAAATTTTAACATTTTTCCACAAAAGTAGTTGACACTTCTACAAAAGTAGATTATAATTTATAAAAAATCTACAAAAGTGGATTTTATTTAAGGGGACGAAAAAAATTATGTAAAAATCAGCACGGAAGACAAGTTTTTTATAAAAGTGCGCACAAAGACGCACTCGTTCCCGAAAACTAACGATTCCGTGCTGTTTTTTAACCAAAAATAAAAAATCGGTGTAAAAATGGTGGTTCTCGGCGTGGTTTTAGTGATTATCGCAATAATTTTATTCCTTTCCGGGCTGATTGATTTTGAAAATGCACCGATTGTCGAAGCGAATACGTTATTCGTACGTATCGTAGGAATCATTCAGATTGTTCTTGCTGCGGGATCGTTCGCAGTAGGCGGCTGGATCGTACTTTCTTTAATAGGTTAAAAATCGCCAGGGGCGGCGTCGGTTTTTGGCATAGACCGCAATACCTCAAATATCATTATAACCGGGGAAAAGCCCCTTCCCCGAAGATTTTAACGATCGATTGATCGTGTAAATAAAGCGGATTTCAATCCGCTTGCCTTGAGATAATTAAA
>JAXFZW010000055.1:0-11287 GCA_034184645.1 Clostridia bacterium
GAAGATTTATTCCCGACGACTTAAAGTGCCTTAATCCCGAAAATTTAAAATAAAAGCAAAAATTATTTGACTTAAATGTTAAATAAAGATATAATATTTATCGAAATAAATAAATAATATTTAACGGAGGACGTATTATTATGTCGAAAACCACTAAAGTAGCGATCAACGGTTTCGGTCGTATCGGCCGCCTTGCGTTCCGTCAGATGTTCGGTGCGGAAGGATACGAAGTTGTCGCGATCAACGATTTAACCAGCCCCAAGATGCTTGCTCACCTTCTTAAATACGACACCATGCAGGGCAACTATGCAAGGGACCACAAGGTTGAATTCATCGACGCTGAATACGCTGAAGACGGAAAGACCGTTGTTAAACCCGGCGCAATCATCGTTGACGGAAAGAAAATCACCATTTACGCTTGCCCGAAAGCTCAGGATCTTCCCTGGGGCGAACTCGGTGTTGACGTAGTTTTGGAATGCACGGGTTTCTACACTTCCAAAGCAAAAGCACAGGCTCACATCGACGCAGGTGCAAAGAACGTCGTTATTTCTGCTCCCGCAGGCAACGACCTTCCAACAATCGTTTACAACGTAAACCACAAGACCTTAACCAAGGACGATCACATTATTTCGGCTGCATCCTGCACCACTAACTGTCTCGCACCCATGGCTAAAGCGCTTAACGATTACGCTCCCATTCAATCGGGCATCATGACCACCGTTCACGCTTACACCGGTGACCAAATGATTCTCGACGGACCGCAGAGAAAGGGCGACCTTCGCCGTTCACGTGCAGGTGCTATGAACATCGTTCCTAACAGCACCGGCGCTGCTAAGGCAATCGGTCTCGTTATTCCCGAACTCAACGGCAAACTTATCGGTGCTGCTCAACGTGTTCCTACCGCTACCGGTTCAACCACTATTCTTATCGCGGTTGTAAAGGGCAAGGACATCACGAAGGAAGGCATCAACGCCGCTATGAAGGCTCAGGAAACCGAATCCTTCGGATACAACACCGACGAAATCGTTTCTTCGGACGTAGTTGGTATGAGATACGGCTCACTTTTCGACGCTACTCAAACCATGGTATCTAAAATTGACGACGATACCTATCAGGTACAGGTAGTTTCTTGGTACGACAACGAAAACTCCTACACCAGCCAGATGGTAAGGACAATCAAGTATTTCTCCGAAATCAAATAAGTTTTATGAGATAAAAAAACGGGTTTGCGTTTGCAAACCCGTTTTTTGTTTTAAGTTTAGATAATTTTTGTCTATCGACGCACAAAAGAAATAAAATGTGGTAACTTGTAAAAGTATTCGCATGTCAGCGAAATGGTTGCCACACCGACAAAACGGCGAGCCGCCCTTTTTTAGGGCGGCTCGCCATCTATAATAATTTTATGTGTTTCAGTTGGTAGAAGTCGTTCCGAACAGGTTATTGCAAGAATTTCCATTCGAAGCGTTAGTGGAAAGCAGGGCGAGCAACAAAAGCAGTTGAGTCGTCGAAATCGTGCCGCCGTTAGTTAAAAGCAGTAAAAGAACAACCAAAATAATGTTATTACCGTTCATAAATACCTCCGAATATAAAATATGCCGAAAAAACAATTTTTGCGATAATCTTCTTCAATTTTCTTCTATACGTTCATATTAGAATATATGTACACTCATTGAATTTTAGAAGGAGAATTTTTAATGAAGGAAATTTTGCTTGACGGTAAAATGCAGTCGCTCGTAAAAGAATACGTGCCGCAGAAAGATATTTTAGACGAACTCGTAGGCTTTTTTTCGCTGTTTTCGGACTGTACAAGGCTTAAAATGATATCTGCGCTCGCAATATCCGAAATGTGCGTTTCGGACATATCGAGTTTGCTGTGCCTTAATCAAACGACGGTGTCGCACCAGTTAAGGCTGCTTAAAAACCTTAATGCGGTAAAATCAAAAAGGCAGGGTAAAGTTATTTTTTACTCTTTAAAAAACGAAATTTTGTCCGACGTTCTTTTGAAAGGGGTTGAGTTTCTCGGCTATTAAACGCTTGTATTACTTTTAAAAATAAGTTATAATTATAATATGGGCGTAATAGACGATAAATTAAAATTGCTACCCGAAAACCCCGGTGTTTACGTTATGCTCAACAAAGACGGGCAAATAATTTACGTAGGCAAGGCTAAAAATCTTAAAAACAGGGTAAGACAGTATTTTTTCAATAGCGTAAAAACCGAAAAGGTTATGGCGATGGTAAAAAACATCGCCGACTTTTACTATATAATCGTCCCGAGTGAAATCGACGCTTTATCGCTTGAAAACAACTTAATCAAAAAACATAAACCGCGTTATAACATTTTACTTAAAGACGACAAAACTTATCCTTACGTAAAGGTAAATTTGAAGGACAAGTTCCCTGCGTTTTCCGTGACTCGCCGAATAAAAAGGGACGGTGCAAAATATTTCGGGCCGTTTATGGGCGGAATAAACGTAAACACGGTTATGGAAATACTTAACGACGCATTTTTAATGCGTCCTTGCGACAAGGTGTTAAACCCCGAAAAACCCATTAAACCTTGTCTTAATTACCATATCAAAAAGTGTGCCGCACCCTGCGCCGGTTTGCAGACGGAAGAAGATTATTTGAAAAACGTCCGTTTGGCGGTTGATTTTTTATCGGGTGACACCGACTACGCCGAAAAGTTTTTGACCGAAAAAATGAAATCGGCGGCGGAAAAGGAAGAGTTTGAACTCGCATTAAAGTATAAGCAAAGCCTTGACGGGCTTGAAAAAATAAAATTAAAACGTATTACTTCGCTTAATAAATTCTTAAATGCCGACGTAATTGCGATTGCGAACAACGGCATATACGCGGCGGTAAATTTACTTATCGTGCGATCGGGCAGAATGCTTGGCGGTAAAAACTTTTCGTTTGAAATGGCGGGTACGGAAGAAGACGTACTTAACGAGTTTTTATCACGCTACTATTCAAAGGAAAACGACCTTCCCGACGAACTTGTGTTCGATAAGGAGTTCGATGGGGCAAACGTAATTGCCGAATTTATAAAACAGCGCAAAGGTAAATCGGTTGAAGTGTTTTTCCCGCAGATGGGCGTACGCCGTGGACTTGCCGATATGGCGGCAGTCAACGCCGACGAGCATTTGGAAACGGCGGTTGACAGAATAAACCATAAAAACGATATGACGGTCACGGCCTGCATGCGGCTTAAAGAAATACTCGGTTTAAAACGCTACCCCAAGCGTATGGAGTGCTACGATATATCTAACATTTCGGGCGTCGATAAAGTGGGCAGTATGGTCGTCTTTTACGATGGCGAAGCGGCAAAAGATTATTATCGCAGGTTTAAAATAAAGACGTTTGAAGGGGCGGACGATTTCAGAAGTTTAAAGGAAGTTTTATCTCGCCGTATCGAGCGTATGAAAACCGACCCCGAAAACTTTCCTAAACCCGACCTTATAATTATCGACGGCGGTAAAGGTCAACTTTCATCAGTAAAGGAGATTTTCGACGAGTACGGTGTAAACGATATAGACCTTATATCGCTTGCAAAAAGATTTGAAGAAATTTACACAACAAAGTCTAACGAACCCGTGGTTTTGCCGCACGAAGATTATTGCCTTCGTATGATGCAAAGGATAAGGGATGAAGCGCACCGCTTTGCGATAACTTATTTCAGAAGTTTGCACGGAAAACGTAATTTAACGTCGGTACTTGACGGAATCGACGGCATAGGCAAGGTAAAAAAAGCCGCTTTAATAGAGCGTTTTAAGGACCTTTCGGGCATAATATCCGCAACGGAAGAAGAACTGACTTCGGTTGAAGGCATAGGCGAAAAACAAGCGAAAATTATTATGGATGCACTAAAAAAAGAAGGTTTATTATGAAATACGATATGTTTATCGCCGATTACGACGGCACACTCGGCGATTTCGGCGGAATAAACGCCGAAACCGTTAAAGCGATAAAGGAATACGAGCGTCGCGGCGGTATTTTTGCGATATGTTCGGGAAGAATGTTTAAAAACGTACGTGATATATGCAATAATTACGGTATAGCAAGCGCAGTGGTTTCATATCAGGGCGCAAGGATAAACGAAAGGGAAAGCGGCAAACTTTTATTCGGCGGAGAAATTGAAAAAGGACTTGCCGTAGAAGTTTTGTCCTCGCTGAAAGGACTTCCCGTAAAACCCGCTGTACTATCTGACGAGTATATATTTTACACTCAGACGTCGCCTTATATCGAAGCTTATAAAATAGCGAAAATAGTAGAATTAAAACAAGTAAACGACCTTGCAAAGGCGGCGGCTTTGGGCGAGTTTGCGGTACTTAAAATCAACGTTATTTGCGGGGAAGAAAACAAGGCCGATTTTATAAGTGAAAACGCCGAAAAGTACAAAGGTAAACTCATAGTGAACAGCGGCGGCGAAAGCCTTGCGGAATTTATCAACCCTAATTGCAGTAAAGGCAAATCGGTAGAGTTTTTGGCAAATCACTTCGGTATTCCGAAAAGTAAAGTTATTACCGTGGGCGATTCTACTAACGACATCGAACTCGTAAGGGGCGAATGGCACGGCGTAGCCGTCGGCGACGCAAAGGAAGAACTAAAAAAATACGCAAAGGAAGTGACGGTTGATTATAAAAATAATCCCGTTAAGTTTCTTTTGGAAAAATATTGTTTATAATATATTGCAGGTGAATTATGGACGAGATGATAAACGAAGGAATTAATAACAACGAAGAAATTAACAACAACGAAGTAATGAGATTACCGCTTATACCCCTTCGCGGCAGAGTGCTTTTCCCTGAAACGATTTTAAATTTCGACGTGGGAAGAAGCGTTTCCGTTAAGGCTGTGGAAAACGCTCCGCTTTACGACAACTATCTTTTTATTGCGGCGCAAAAGAACGCCGCTATCGACGAACCGCAAAAAGCGGACATACTTTCTACCGGCGTTATTGCAAGAATAACGCGTGTAAGCAAAGTCGGAAACGGTAATTTAAAAGTCGGCGTTGAAGCACTTTATCGTGCAAAAATAAACGCGTTTATTCAAAACGACGGATTCTTTTTGGTTGAAGTTGAAAAATCGCCGTATATCGGCGGTGACGAAATAGACGTCGAAGCGTACTTCCGTGTGGCAAAGGACGCTTTTTTCGACTACGTTATGGTAGATAACCGCATTACAAAGGAAATGATTGCGGCAATAACGTCAAAAACCGAGCCTAATGCGTTTATCGACAATGCGGTGACAGTCGTTCCCGTAAAGGAAGGCGACGCACAGGTTATGCTTTGTACCGACGGCGTTATCGACAGACTTAAAACTTTTATCGACTTATTCAGAAGGGAAGTAGCGATTTTAAAAGTTGAAAAGCAAATAAACGGAAAGGTACGTCAAAGTATCGATAAAAGTCAAAAAGAATTTTATTTAAGAGAACAGTTAAAGGCTATTCACGACGAACTCGGAGATTCGGTAGAAGAAAAGGATGAACTCACCGAAAAAATCTTAAAAAAGAATTTGCCCGAAGAAGTGCGTGAAAAGGCGCTTAAAGAGATTTCTAGGCTTGACAGAATAAATCCGTCTTCCCCCGATTATTCGGTTATACTTAACTATCTTGACTGGATTACCGACCTTCCTTTCGGCATAACGACAAAGGATACCGAAGACTTAAAGGAAGCGAAAAAGATTTTGGATGCCGACCACTTCGGTTTGGAAAAGGTAAAGCAAAGGATAGTCGAATACCTTGCGGTATTGCAACTTACCAAAGAAGTCAAAGGGCCTATTTTATGTTTCGTAGGGCCGCCCGGAGTAGGTAAAACCTCGGTTGCGACGTCTATCGCACGCGCGCTAAACCGTAAGTTTGTCCGTATGAGTCTCGGCGGAGTTAAGGACGAAGCGGAAATAAGGGGACACCGTAAAACTTACGTCGGCGCAATGCCCGGCAGAATTATTTTCGGTTTAAAAAACGCAGGTACGGACAACCCCGTGTTCCTTTTGGACGAAATAGATAAACTATCAAGCGATATACACGGAGACCCTGCAAGTGCGCTTTTGGAAGTGCTCGATCCCGAACAGAACGCCACTTTCCGCGACAGGTACCTTGAAATCCCTTACGACCTTTCAAAGGTTATTTTCATAACGACGGCAAATACGCTCGATACTATTCCGTATCCGTTGCTTGACCGTATGGAAATAATCGAACTTACCGGATACACTAACGAAGAAAAACTCGAAATAGGTAAACGTTATCTCGTTCCCAAACAGTTAAAACAAAACGGACTCGACGAGGATAAAGCGGAACTTACCGACGCTGCGATAAAGAAAATTATCGAATGCTACACTATGGAAGCGGGCGTCAGAAATTTAGAGCGTGAAATAGGCGGAGTAATAAGAAAAATAGCGACAAAAGTCGCAGAACATCCACACAGCAAAAAAACGGTAGTAGACGAAGGCGACGTGGAAAAATATCTCGGAATCCCAAGGCATATAAAGGATGCGGTGCTTGAAAAGGACGAAGTCGGCGCGGCGACGGGACTTGCCTGGACGAGCGTCGGCGGAACAACTCTTACGATTGAAGTCGGTATTATGCGCGGCAAGGGCGAAATACTGCTTACGGGAAAACTCGGCGACGTCATGAAAGAATCCGCAAGGGCTGCGATAAGTTATATCAGGGCAAACGCCGAAAAGTACGGAGTCAGCGGCGACAAGTTTACCGACTACGATATTCACGTACACGTACCCGAAGGCGCAACGCCGAAGGACGGACCGTCGGCAGGTATAACAATGGCGACGGCAATACTTTCCGCTCTCACGGGAAAAACCGTTAAAAAGACGGTTGCCATGACGGGCGAAATAACTCTCCGCGGAAAAGTTTTGCCCATAGGCGGCTTAAAGGAAAAGTCGCTTGCGGCTTATCGCAACGGCATTAAAACGGTTATTATACCCGAAGAAAATAAAAAAGATTTAGTCGAAATCAGTAAAGAAATACGAAAGGAAATGAAATTTATCCCTGTAAAAAGCGTGGAAGAAGTTTTCCGCATTGCGATAAATTTTTAACAAAGTCATGAAAATAAACGCAACGTTTATAACGTCGGTGGCGTCGCCCGACAAGTTTTACAAAAGCGATAAGCCGCTTATTGCGGTAGTCGGTAAATCAAATGTCGGCAAAAGCACGCTTATAAATACGCTGGCGAACAACAAAAAACTCGCAAGGACGTCTAATACCCCCGGAAGAACCAGAC
This sequence comes from Clostridia bacterium, assembly GCA_034184645.1. Lineage (GTDB taxonomy): Bacteria > Bacillota > Clostridia > Christensenellales > Borkfalkiaceae > UBA1259. The sequence continues at coordinate 7,242 of JAXFZW010000055.1, forward strand.
TTATAAATTACTTTGACTTCGGCGAGTTCGTGTTGGCAGACCTTCCCGGCTACGGGTTTTCAAAGGTGAGTAAAAGCGAAAAGTTAAAGTGGGCGGAACTTATCGAAAAGTTTTTGGCGACTCAAAAAGTAAACCTTTTGCTTTCGCTCGTCGATATTCGCCACGATCCTACCGCCGACGACGTCGATATGATAAACTACCTTTACCATTACGCCATACCGTTTACGCTTGTCGCAACCAAGGCGGATAAACTCCCAAAAACGAAAGTAAAGCCGCAAATTACACATCTTGCGACATTTCTTAAAGTGGGTGTTGGCGACGTTATCGCCGCCGATATGAACGGAAAGGGGAAAAGCGAAATTCTTTCCGAAATAGAAAAATCGCTCCATATAGAGAGCGACTTAAACCAAACGGTTGAAGAAAATTAAAAAAACCGCCGAGACAAAAGTCTCGGCGGCGTGTATTTAAAATAAGGGTTAATCTTTTTTTTCGCCGTAAAGCCTTATTCTCATGCGGGGCAGCGCGGTTTCGGCTGTTCCCAAAGGCTTATATGCGTTGCGGTAGTCGTGCTTGTCGCAAAATGCTTTAAGGTCGCTTTTAAGTTCGTAAAGTTTTTCGGACTCGATAGTGGCAAGCAGGGAAATGTATTCTTTACTTTTTCCGCCGGCGTAGTTTGCATACTCCAAAAGTTTTGCGTAGTGCGGCAAACAAAAACCTTTTGTTGCGGAAAGTTTTTCGGCAAAGTCGCTTTCTTTCGTGAACATCTGCGCAATCGTTTTATAATACTTTTCCATACTTTCTTCTACGAGTTCGCAAATAACGCAGGAAGAAGTTTTTTCGTTAATGAAGGCGGCAAGTTTTTTTGCTTCCTTTTCGTTTTTAGGTACGCCGAGCGAACGCATAAGCCTATCCGTATGCGTTCCTATTTGCAGGGCAAGCGAAAGTTTGTTTTGACGCTTAAAAAGCATGTCAAAGTGTTTGTCGCAAAAGCCTTTTTCATTTACCGTCATACGGGTTGTGTCTTCCATAACGGCGTCGTTTAAAAACTCGTATAAAAAGTTTTCTTCGACCTTGCGTTTAATTGCGCATAAAGGGCACTCGCAAGGTTCTCTGAATTTTTCTTTGATAAGTCCTGTACTGATATGATATCCCATACCGAAATTTTACCAAAAAAGTCATATAATTTCAATAGAAAAGTTGAAAAAGTTTTTTGACGGTGTTATTATTATTTTATAGAGAAAAAGGAATATTTTTTATGGTTTGCAAAACGGTTGATCTTTATGAATATTTTAAAATGGAAAAGCCAAAGGGAGCGCATGGCATATTAAGGACTTACGTTCACCTTCAATCGCAAGAATTTTGCGTGGGAAGGACTCGCCCCGCTATGCTTGTTCTTCCCGGCGGAGCGTATATGTCTTGTTCCGACAGGGAAAAGGAGCCTATCGCTCTCGCTTTCGTTGCGAAGGGGTTTAACGCTTTTACTCTTGAATATTCTATTCACCCGTTAAAGTTTCCGACTGCGCTTATCGAAGCGGCGATGGCAATGGTTTACATAAGGGAAAATGCGGCGGAGTTTTATATCGACCCCGAACACGTCTGCGCGATAGGGTTTTCTGCGGGCGGACATCTTCTCGGTACGCTTTCAACTATGTATGATTCGGAAGAAGTGAAATCTGCACTCAAAGAAAAGACGGCGATCGTTCGCCCAGACGCGGCGATTTATACTTACCCCGTAGTGACGTCGGGTGCGCTTACGCACGAAGACAGTATGCGTTATCTTTGCGGCGACGATAAGGTTTTGCGTGAAAGGGTTTCGATAGAAAAAAATATAAATAAAAACAGTCCGCCGGCGTTTATATGGACGCTTGCGGGCGATAAGGACGTTGCACCCGAAAACAGCCTTATGCTTGCAACGGCTTACGCAAGGGCGGGTGTGCCTTTTGAAATCCACGTTTTTGCAGGCGGGGTGCACGGGATGTCGCTTTGCACAATGGAAACAGTATTCCCCACGCGTGAAGATTTGCTCGGCGACGCAAAGGTTTGGATAGACCTTGTCGATACCTGGCTTAAAAACATGGGCTTTGAAATAAAAATATATTAAAACATCAAAAAATCCGTTGATATTTTTATAAATTTATGGTAATATAATTAGGCTGTTTGAAAAAACAGCTTAAATTTATGTTACTGTGGCTCAGTCGGACCAGCTGATTCGTAAATTAGTGTGTTGGTGCGGCGGGCTTAGTAAGTTGAATAAAAATGCTACTGTGGCTCAGTCGGTAGAGCAGCTGATTCGTAATCAGCAGGTCGGCGGTTCAAGTCCGCCCAGTAGCTCCAAATCAGTTGGACGAAAAGTCTTTTGGCTTTTCGTCCATTTTCTATTATTTTGGGGTAAAAATACGCGGTTTTTGACACTTTTGGTTTTTAAGAGTTTTTTAAAAAAACCAAAAAGTACTTTCTAACACACTTTAATCCAGTTAGACAAAAACTAGGCTGTGGTTGAAAAGTCAAGTATTTATTAAGAAAATTTTTCAAAAATAATAAAAAAAATGTATAATTAAGTAAAAAACAAGCCTGTAAAGGCGGTTAAACCGCTTTTACAGGCTTAAATTGTTTAACAAAGATTAAATAAAAGAAAAAAAACAACGCAAAAAAGCAGGTATTAAACCTGCTAAAATAAAAAAGCAAATTCAAATTTTAAGCAACAAAAATAGAAAGATTTTCAAGTTCCTTACGGAAAAGAACTTCCGAACAGTCGTAATTCAAAACTTCACGAGGGTATCGGTTTACCCAAGTTTCAACACGTTTTACTTCATCTTTTGTAATAAAAGATAAGTCAGTTCCTTTCGGAATCAGACGACGAATTTCACGGTTTAACCGTTCATTAGTTCCACGCTCCCATGAACAATATGGGTGACAATAAAAAACCGTTGTCCGCTTTTTATTTCGCCCGAACACGGAGCGTTCCAAACCGATATAATCCGAAAATTCAGAACCATTGTCAACCGTGATAGACTTAAAAACCGTACTGAAAGAACTTCCAAACTTCCTTTCAAGAGAATTAAGACAACGAATAACACTGTCGGACTTCTGATTATTCATTTTAAAAATAATTTCTTTTCGAGTAAACCTTTCGGATAAAACAAGTAAAGTCGAAAGAGAAGAACCGCAAACGCAGTCCATTTCCCAATGTCCGAAAGAATTACGTTCTGCAACAGATAAAGGACGACGTTCAATAGATACGCCACGGGGCGCACGTTTCATAACTTGACGACGATAAGTTTTAGATTTATGCGGAGCAAGTCGAATATTATTAAAAATACCGATCTGAATATACCGATACAAGGTAGTTTTACTAATCCTTGTATCAAAAGGCATATTCAGTCGTTTGATTTCGCCAAGAACAGCACAAGCCGAAACTTTATCTTTTTGCACACGATTTTCAATATAACGGACAAATTCATAATCTTTACCGATTTTTAAAGGTCTGCCTTTTGCCGTAGAATTAAGAACATAATTACGCTGCGCAACTTCGGCAGAATAAGTTAAAAATTTCCGGTAAACCTTTTCGCCTACATAATCACGACTGCTTTTAATCTGCTCACAAACACCACGTTTTAATTCAAGATACAACGTAGCAAGAGAACAACCGACAAGTTTTGAAATCTCGGTCTTTTTAAGTTTAGTTTTAATTAACGTTTCAATCTGTAATCTTTGAGTATAAGTCAGATGTTTAAAAGCCCTGATTCTTTCTTCCGTAAACATATATTACCCCTTTTAAATAACAGTTGCGCGGGGCGGTATGGTAAACCAAATACACGCCCCCGCGCAAAAGTTCATTTTGTTAAATGCAACTTCCACCCGCTTGACAGCACAGCCGTTCCGTGACCGTCAAGAAAGAAAAAGGAGGTTAACACAGTTATGGAATTACTGACCCTAATTCTCACAACATTACATATCATCTATCTGATGATTGAAATTCGCGATAAACTGCGCTAACCACCTTTTGGTTAGAAAGTATATCACGGCACGACTATCCTGTCAAGTCC
>JAXFZW010000056.1:0-6523 GCA_034184645.1 Clostridia bacterium
TATTGATTACCCCGTAAATAAACTTTTCGTTTCCGGGAATTACGGACGCACTTATAACTACCGTATCGGTGCTGCCTATTACCACTTTATTGAATTCGCCGCTTGCCATACGAGTTAATGCGCTCATAGGTTCGCCCTGTGTTCCCGTTGACACGATAACCGTTTCTTCGGGGCGGAGCGATTTGGTTTTTTCAACGTCAACTATCAAATTTTCGGGAATATTTAGTTCGCCGATTTTAGCCGCCGCCTCTGAGATTTTAAGCATGCTTCTACCAGAAAAAGCGACTTTTCTTTTATACTTTGCGGCAAGGTCGAGAATTTGTTGAAGTCTATGCACGTTTGACGCAAACGTGGCGATGATAAGCCTTCGTTTTGCGTTGTTGGCAAAAACGTGATCGAGCGTTTCCTTTACCACCGATTCGCTCATAGTAGTGCCTTCGATTTCAATGTTGGTTGAATCCGCCATCATCAAAAGCACGCCTTTTTTACCTATTTCGGCAATGCGCTTTAAGTCAGTCGTTTCGCCGCTTATGGGTGTAAAGTCTATTTTAAAGTCGCCCGTGTGAAAAACTATTCCGACTGGTGTAGTTATAGATAATGCGACCGCACCCGCAATAGAGTGATTTACGTTTATAAATTCCACCGTAAAACAACCGAGTTTTACGCTGCCGCCAGCCTTTATCGAGTTAAGGCTGACGTTTGTTAAATTGTGTTCTTCAAGTTTGCTTTCAATAAGCGTTAAAGTCAGTTTCGTGCCGAAAATAGGGGCTGAAATGTCCTTCATTAAATAAGGAAGCGCACCTATATGGTCCTCGTGTCCGTGCGTCACGACGATACCGCGTATTTTGTTTTTATTTTCTATAAGATACGTATCGTCCGGAATAACGAGATCGACGCCCGGCATATTTTCACCTGGGAAAGTAAGTCCCGCGTCGATTAAAATTATATCCTTACCGTATTCCAAAGCGGTCATGTTTTTGCCGATTTCACCTACACCGCCTAAAAATCTGACTTTAAGAACCTTGTCCGTTTTTGCGGTTTTAACCTGTTTGTTTTCGTTTGCCGACGCTTTATTCTGCGGTTTGACTTTTAACCCTTTACTTGCAGTTTGCGATTTATTTTTTTTGGGTTTTACGCTTTTTGACGCATTACTTTTTAAGTTTTGTTTTTTTACAGGCGATTTTTTATTTACTTCCTTCGCCACGTTTTGCTTTTTTTCTTTTTTCAAAATATACTCCGAATCGCCGAACACATTCGGCGGTAAAATTTTCTATCGTATATTATACACTTTTTTTGCCCGATTGTAAACGTAATTGACTTGACGCCGACGCTTATTTTTGCTTTAAATGTCCGATTTTGCTTGTTTTATATTAAATAATAGAGTATAATTATTGATTGTAGGCTTGACCTACTCGATAATATCTTATAAGGAGTTTAACTATGCGAGTATTTAACTTTGCAGCCGGTCCTTCCACCTTGCCGCTTCCCGTTTTAGAAGAAGCAAAGAAAGACCTAACCGATTACCGTAACACCGGTATGAGCATTATGGAGATGAGCCACCGCGGCAAACCTTTTATGGAAGTAAACGCGGAAGCCAACGCACTACTCCGCGAACTTATGGGTATCCCAGACGATTACGCGGTTTTGTTCGTTCAGGGCGGCGCATCGCAACAATTTGCGGCAGTTCCCCTTAACCTTGCCGTAAACAGAAAAGCCGATTATATAATTACCGGCAACTTTGCCAAAAAGGCTTATGAAGAAGGTTTAAAATACGGCGATATGGCTGTTGCCGCTTCAAGTAAAGAAGCCAACTTTACCTATATCCCCGATATGAAAGACGTAAAATTCCGCGACGGAATCGATTACGTTCACTTTACTCACAACAATACCATTTTCGGTTCAAGATTCACAGAACTTCCCAAAACCGACGCAACGCTTGTTACGGATATGAGTTCTTCTATCCTTTCGGAAGTTGTTGATGTTAAAAAATTCGGTTTAATTTACGCAGGCGCACAAAAGAACATTGCTCCGGCAGGCGTCACCATCGTTATCGTTCGCCGTGACCTTTTAGGAAAGGCACTTCCCGAATGTCCGACCATGCTAAACTACGAGATTCAGGACAAAAACGACAGCCTTTACAACACTCCGCCCTGCTGGTCGATTTATATTTCAATGCTCGTATTCCGCCATCTCAAAGCGATGGGCGGCGTACCCGCTATTCAGAAAATCAACGAAGAAAAAGCCGCTATTTTATACGACTTTATCGACAATTCGTCTTTCTACACCAACAGCGTAAACAAAAAAGACCGTTCGCTTATGAACGTTCCTTTCGTTTCGCCTAACCCCGATCTTGACGCTAAATTCGTAAAAGAAGCAGCGCAAAACGGTCTTGTTTCATTGAAAGGTCACAGGCTTGTCGGCGGTATGCGTGCTTCGATTTACAACGCTATGCCCATTGAAGGCGTTAAAAAGCTCGTTGAATTTATGAAGAAGTTTGAAATGGAGAATAAGTAATTATGAAAAACATTTTAACGCTTAACTCCATCAGTCCCGTAATAAACGACGTTTTTGACGAAACTTACAACGTTTCATCCGACGTTAAAAACCCCGTAGGCATAATGCTCAGAAGCTTTAAAATGCAGGGTTACGAACTTTCCCCCGAAACCGTTGCCATCGCAAGGGCGGGTGCGGGCGTAAACAATATTCCCGTTGACGAATATGCTAAATCCGGCGTTGTTGTTTTCAATACCCCCGGTGCTAACGCAAACGCTGTTAAAGAACTCGTTATTACGGCACTCCTTTTGGGTTCGAGAAAAATCGTTGACGCTATCGACTGGGCTAAAACGCTTAAAGGTCAGGGCGACGAAGTAGGTAAACTCGTTGAAAAAGGAAAAAGCCAGTTTGTCGGCGGTGAAATCGAAGGCAAAAAACTCGGAATCATAGGTCTTGGCGCAATCGGCGCGAAGGTTGCCGACGCCGCTATCGCACTCGGTATGGAAGTAATCGGTTACGACCCCTTCCTTTCGGTAGGCGCTGCGCTTAAACTTTCAAGACACGTCGTCGTCGTTAAAGACATTGACGAAATTTATAAAAAATGCGATTACGTCACTATTCATATTCCTTACATTGCCGCACAAAACAAAGGCTTTATCAATGCCGGCAACATCAGGAAAATGAAAGACGGCGTCGTTATTATCAACTGCGCAAGGGGTGAACTCGTAAACAACGCAGACATTATTAAAGCGGTCGAATCGGGAAAAGTCGCAAGATACGTCGTTGACTTCCCTGCGGACGAGCTTATCGGCGTAAACAACGTTATTTGTATCCCCCACCTCGGCGCATCGACGCCCGAGGCCGAAGACAACTGCGCTGTAATGGCGGCGAAAGAACTTATCGATTATATCGAAAACGGCAATATCGTCAACTCGGTAAACTACCCTGCTTGCTCTATGCCACGTTCAACCGCTTACCGTTTGGTTATTCTTCACAAGAACATTTCAAACATTTTAGCGCAAATCACAGGTGCTGTGGGAAGCCTTGGCGTAAACATTGCCAACATGTCCAACCAAAGCAAGGGCGAATATGCGGCGACTATGCTTGACCTTGAAAACGAAATTTCAAGCGACGCACTTTCAACCATTTCCGCTATCGACGGAATAATTAAGGTAAGAGTTATTAAGTAATAACTTAAAGTAAAATAAAAAGCGGTTTGCGTTTTGCAAACCGCTTTTATTTACTATTATTCTTCTTCACCATCTGCGTCTTTTAATTCACAATAAAATTCGTATCTACGTTTTATTTCTGTTTCACCGATTTTCAAAATATAATCATTGATTTCTTGTTCATTGTTTATTAAAAAGTCTTTTGATGATTGCAAAATATCTTCGGAATCAAAACAATCTATATCTTCATATATATCCTCACAATCATCTATTTTGCCCTTTAACGAATTATACTTTCCTTCTATCATTTTTACCGAGTGGTTATTATAGGGCTTAAAAAATAATCTAAAACATGAATTAAAATATTCTTCTTCAAAATCTGTTAACTCAATTTTTTCGTTAGATTTTACTTCATTAACACTTTTCTCATTTAGCAAATCTTTTTTTGTATATGTTATTCCGCAATACGGACACTTATAAACTATTTTCTTTTCCCAATCTTCCGTTGTTATTTTTTCGATAGCGGCACCGCAGTTTGTACATTTAAATTTTGTTTTAATAATATCTTTCTCTTCTTCGTTTTCATCATTATAATCACGACCAATAAAGTATAAAACAACTAATACAAGAGTGAATACAGCGGCAACGATTAATATCATTGCCCACCAAATCCAGAAAACAAACCCAAAAATTATGGCTCCTATTCCTAAAACAATTAAAACCGTTATCCATCCGCCATCACCAATAAAACATTCAAAAACGTCTTCAATATCATCTATACCTGCTTCTGAAATATAGGTATGTATCAAAAGTGCAATGATTGCCACAACACCTACTATTATCCAAAAAATCGCCGTTGTACTCATGAAATTCCCCTTGTAAAAATGTTTCTTACTTTTTATAATAGTGCCTTGTATCTTTACAAATAAATTTTTCCCTTACACGAAATGATTTTTGCCTTATAAGATGAATTGTTGATAGTGTATTCAAAAGTTGCAAAACCCGATGCATTTAAACTGATATCTTTCTGTATTTTATTCTCTCCGTATTCAATAGTTAAAATGCAATCCGAAAATAATCCGTTAACCGCACCGCTAATAGTTATCTTTCTGTAACTTATAAAATAGTGTTTTCCACCTGCAAGAATATTCTCTGACTTGGTTTGACTATCATCTATGGAAAGATAATAATAGCAATTAGAATCATTAAGCGCAATATACTCGTCCAATCCCTTATTGTTCTGATTGTCACAGCCGAATAAACACATTGTTATCAAACAAAGTATTGATAAAGGTATAAAAATTTTTTTCATTATAACTCCTTCTACAAAAAAAATGTGTCGCTCAAACGAGCGACACACTATAAAGACGTACCGTTCGCTTGTTGCGACACAATTTTAATTACATATCAATTCAAGCGATTTTGTAATGCGAAACAAGTACACCCTTACCAAGGATATACACGCTTAAAATGATATTAAATTGTGTCGCAAAAATATAATACCATATTTAATTTTATTTTGCAAGAACTTTGTTAATAGGGTTTTTAAAATAAAAAACCGTCCCGAATTAGTTCGGAACGGCAAAAATAATTATTTTTACAAATTTTCTTTTTGTAAAATTTCTCCGTCTATCGTCTTTAACGTCAAAACGCCGTCTTCGAGAATCATATAACTGTTTGGCGTATCGTTTTTGGGAAGTGAAGTCGAGCCGGGGTTAGCGATAACCGTTTCGCCTTGTTTTTCGATAAAGCCTGTATGAAAGTGCCCGTAAATAATCGCATCAAATTTGGTTTTCGGTAAACAGTCCTTGTTGTAAACGTGTCCGTGAGTTAAAAATACGGTTTTGTTGCCCGACGTAATAACCATATCGTTTATAAAGTCAAACTCCGAAATTAAAGTATCGACTTCGCTGTCGCAATTACCTTTAATGACGATAAGTTTTTGTTTTAATGCGTTTAAGACGTCCGCAACTTTTAACGGGGCGTAATCTTTGGGAAAAGGATTTCTCGGTCCATGGTTAAAAATATCGCCTAAAAGCACGAGATAGTCCGCCTTTTCGTCTAAAAACCTTTGGGCTATCTTTTCGGCATAATACGCCGAGCCGTGAATATCCGACGCAATTAAGTACTTCATTGTTTACTCCGTTTATTTAATCAAATCTTTGACGACTTCCGCCGCGATAAGTAGTCCTGCCGACGCAGGAACGAAAATCATAGACGGCGGCGCGGCCTTGCCGTCCGCTTTACTTTGGTCGGTGTCGTTTGGGCTTGTTTTTACGGGCTGTTCGTCGCTGTAAACGACTTTGACTTTTTCTATTCCGCGTTTTTTAAGTTCCCTGCGCATAACCTTTGCAAGCGGACAATAATTCGTATCTTCGATATAGGCGACTTTAAGCCTTTCGGGGTTTAACTTTCCACCCGTGCCCATAGATGAAATAACTTTAACGTTTGCCGCCCTTGACTTTTCTATTATAAGAAGTTTTGCGGATACCGTATCTACGGCGTCAATCACGTAATCGTAATTTGAAAAGTCGATAGCGTCGGCGTTATCGGCAGAATAAAAAATATTGAGTGCAGTAAACTTTACGTCGGGGTTTATGCTTTCGGCTCTTCTTTTAAGTACTTCCGTCTTGATTTGCCCCACCGAATTGACGTCAGCGATAATTTGCCTATTTAAATTGCTTTCGGCAACCGTATCGCCGTCAACGACTGTTATTTTGCCTACGCCCGAGCGACATAACGCTTCGACGGTAAAACCGCCGACGCCGCCCGCACCGAAAACAATTACAGACGAATTTTTAAGTTTTTCAATCCCCGCGTCGCCTATTAGCATGCGGGAGCGAACAGTTAAATCCATTAAA
>JAXFZW010000057.1:0-4129 GCA_034184645.1 Clostridia bacterium
AGGTCGCAACTTTGATTATACACAAACGGAGGAATTTTCTCAACGGTTAACCTTTACTGCACCCCCAGACTATCTGGGGGTTTATTGTTTACACAATTAAAAAAGACCGCTTGAAAGCGGTCTTTTTTTGTTTTCTCCTTTCACCTTATATGTACATATTTACATATTATAATATCAGCATACAAAAGATATGCAAAGGAGAATTTAATGGCAAATTACAACGTACAAATATCTAACGGTCAAGGCTCTGCCGTAATGCAGAGCGGAAATTATGCCGTAAGCGCAACCGCAAACGGTTATGACGGCACAACGCTTTCACCTACAACCTACACCGCATCGACTGAATCGGGAACGGGGTCTTTTACCCTTTCGGCGGCAGGCGTGCTCACCCTTATTTTTAACGAAACGGGGGCACAGGGCGGCGCACCTATTACTTCCGGATCGGTAGTAATGACCGACCAAACGGGTACGGTTGAATACGGTACTCCGCGAGAAATAAACGCGGTAGGCGTCGCAACGTTTGAAACCTTACCTTATAACGCGGAAATACCCTATCTGCTTTATTTCAAACAATTATCAACCGACGGCACTCATATAATTTACAGCGGCGTTATACCCGTAGGCATGGGGCTATCGGCTCAGACGGAATATATCCAAAACATTCCTATAACCGCCGAGCAGACGTTTTCTTTAAACGACCAAAACTACGGTTTCCCCATAAGCACGGCTACGCTTCAATTTACCGCAGAATAATGAAAGTCAAACTGAAAGTAAATATTGCCGCGGCAGGGCTTCCCGCCGACTTTACAGTAAGGGATTACAACGGAAATATCGTATTTTACAGAAGGTTTGTCGGTAGTGAAAATTGCTTTTGTTTTAACACACAAAGCAGAAATCTGATATTCACCGTAAGACCGCTTAACGCAGCTTTTTTTGAAGTTTCAAAATTTTTCAGACTTCCCTGCGCAAAATGCGTCTGTGCGGAACTGTTTTACGGATTTAGTTCAATTTCACCGATTATTTCGCAAAGGTTTACTTTGCTCGACGCAAACTACCTTTTCCCGATTTCATCCGCCATGCTTTATTTTGACGGCAATAACTAAATAATAAAAACCGCCCCTGATTTTCAGGGACGGATTACATACGCTTAATATTTCAAAACTTTTCTATCGCCGTGAGCACGGCTTTTTTCAAATTCTCCTTATCTCCGTCGTTTTCTATAACCGTGTAGGCACTTAAATCGGCGGTTTCATATTCAAATTGCGTACCTATTCTTTGAACGACTTCTTCTTCTGTAATTTTCGATCGTTTAACCACTGCCGCGATACGGTTTTCTATGGGACGCTTAATTATTATTATACCGTCAAACTTTTCCTGACTTTGCGTTTCAAACAAAAGCGGTATTTCTACAAACGAAATTTTGCCGTTTCCCCGTCTTGCTTTACGAATCGCATAGTCAACGATAAGCGGATGCATAAGGGCGTTGAGCCTATTTCTCTTTTCGCTGTCGGAAAACACTTCCTTTGCCACCGCTTTTTTGTCTATTTTAATAAACAGTTTACCTTTTGCGGCGGAAGGAAAAATTTTTGACAACAATTTTTTTACTCTGTGCTTTTTGTATAGAGAGTCGGTGATTTCATCGCACGAAACTACTTTATACCCGTTTTCTTTTAGAAATTTTGCGGCAAGCGACTTTCCGCTACCTATTCCGCCCGTTATTGCAATAACTTTTTTCATTTTACTTTGCGTCGTACCAGGTTTTGCCGACGCCTACTTCTACCGTAAGTTTTACAGGTAAATCCGCCGCACTTTCCATTTCTTCTTTAAGCAATTTTATTATTTGTTCTTTTTCTTCCGAAACCGCGTCGATAATAAGTTCGTCGTGAACCTGTAAAATCAGTTTGCTTTTAAGGTTTTCCTTCTTTATTCTTTCGGCGACTTTAAGCATAGCAACCTTGATTATATCCGCCGCGCTGCCTTGCAACGGCATATTCATTGCGACCCTTTCGCCGAACTGTCTTAAATTATAATTGCCTGAGTTTATTTCACGTATATAACGTCTTCTTCCCATGGCTGTTATCGCGTACCCGTTTTTCCTTGCGAATTCGACGTTTTGGCGCATATACTCCTTAACTTCGGGGAACTGTTTAAAGTACGAGTCGATGTATTCTTTTGCCTTTGCGGGCGACGTCTTTATATTTTTTGCAAGCCCGTATTCGCTTATACCGTATATAATGCCGAAGTTGACCGCTTTCGCTTCCCTTCGCATTTTGGGTGTAACGTCTTTAAGCGGCACACCGAATACTTTTGCCGCTGTTGATGCGTGCACGTCTTCACCCGCATTAAACGCCGCTATAAGCCCCTTACAGCCCGAATAAGCCGCCAAAAGCCTGAGTTCGATTTGTGAGTAGTCCGCACCGATGATAAGCCCGTTTTCCGTTCTCGGAACAAAGAACTTCCTGAGTTCCCTACCTTCGTCGTCACGCACGGGAATATTCTGTAAATTAGGTTCCTTACTCGAAAGTCTGCCCGTTGCCGTCACCGTTTGGTTAAATACCGTGTGAATAAGTCCGGTCTTTCCGTCGATAAGCGTTTTAATACCTTCAACGTAAGTAGAGTAAAGTTTTTGAATTTTCCTGTACTTTAAAATTTCACCTACGACCGGATTTGCGTCTTCGTACTGCTCTAAAACCTCCGCCGTTGTGGAATATCCCCTTTTAGTCTTTTTGCCCGAGCCTATTTTCATTTTACCAAAAAGCACTTCACCGAGTTGGGACGGGGAATTAACGTTAAGTTCAGGCTCTCCCGTCATTTCCCTTATTTTGCTTTCGGACTCCGCAATGAACGCTTTATATTTTTCGCCCGTAGCGGCGAGTGCGGCAGCGTCAACCTTAAATCCTGCGTCTTCCATTTGCGACAGAACGTCAGACAAAGGTAGTTCAAGGTCACGGTAAAGTTTAAGGCTTTTTTCGTCCGACTTCGCCTTTAATTCGTTAAAAACGTTAAACAAAGCGGTTGCGGGAGTTTCGGTATTTTCACCGTATTCTTCTATCACGTCGGCAAAACTTTCAACCCCCGTAAAGTCAACGAGATATTTAATAAGCGACGCATCTTCAACGGTGGCGTCGACTTTTACTCCGCAGGAAATTAACTGTTTAAGCGTTTCCTTTTTATCATAGGTAATAAGCGTTTTGCCACCCTCAAAAATTCCTTTAACGGCGCCGAGTGCAACGGATATCGACACGCCCTCATCCAAAAGAGACGTCCCTGCGAAAAGTTTAATTACGTATTCGCTTTCCCCGTCCGAAACGTTGACTGATTTATCGCTTACAATCAGCGAATAAACGCTCTTTTCGGCATTAAATGGCTTATCGGGTGAAAGCTCGATTACTGCGATTTCACGCTGCTTTACGTTGTTTAACGATATGGAATTTTCAAAAAAATCTTCCCTTTTGTAAAGAGTTTTAAATTCCAACTCGACAAACCTTTCCTTGACGTCTGTCGAAAACGGAACGTTAACCGTCATATCATTTAAGTCGAAGTCTATTCCGCAATCGACGTTTATCGTCGCCAAAGTATATGATAAATAAGCGGAGTCCTTGCCTTCGCTGACTTTTTCGGCAAGTTTTCCTTTTAGTTCGTCTACGTGCTCGTAAACGCCGTTAAGCGTTCCGTACGTCTGCAAAAGCGTCTTTGCGGTTTTTTCACCTACTCCGGGGATACCGGGGATGTTATCGGACGAATCACCCATAAGCGATTTTAAGTCGATAATTTGCGAAGGAATTATACCCGTCTTTTCGGTAAACGTATCTTTTGAATAAAGTTCGATTTCGGTAATTCCGCGCTTAGTAAAGCACACCGATATTTTGTCGTCAACTAATTGAAAACTGTCCTTATCTCCCGTATAAATAAATGTTTTGATGCCCGATTTTTTAGCAACCGTACCTATTATGTCGTCAGCCTCGACGCCTTCCTTTTCAAGGCACTTTACGCCCATAAGCGTAAGCAGACTTTTAAGCAGCGGTATCTGCGGACGAAGTTCGGTCGGCATAGGCTTTCTCGTCGCCTTATAGCCGTCGTACATTTTATGGCGGAAAGTAGGCGCTTTTAAATCAAAGGCAACCGCAAC
>JAXFZW010000058.1:0-17771 GCA_034184645.1 Clostridia bacterium
CTTCGATAATCGCCCTACTGTCAAGCCCCCTGACGGCGGCGTAAGTATCGAGTTCATTGAAAAATGAAACTCTTAACGCAAGATAAGTGTTTGCGAAAAGTTTTACCGCTTCCGCCTCCGTTGCCTTCATTATCCTGACGTCAACGTCCTGTTTTAGTGCGGCGTTTTTAAGAAGGCTTGCAAAAGTCTCGGCATATTCCTTCACTTTTTCGTTCACGTACCCGACTATTATTCTACTCGGGTAAAGATTATCGTAAAGCGCCCTGCCTTCACGCAAAAACTCAGGGCTGAACAAAACCCTATCTGTCTTAAACTTTTCACAAATACCTTCGGTAAAACCGACCGGCACCGTTGACTTTACAACCATAACCGCTTTGGGATTGATTTTCAGCGTCTTTTCAATTACGCTTTCAACGCTGCTCGTGTCAAAGAAATTCAACTTTTCGTCATAGTTCGTCGGAGTCGAAATAACGACGTAGTCGGCGTCTTTAATCGCTAAATAATCGTCAGTAGTTGCAGTAAGATTTAGTTTTCCGTTTTTAAGATATTCTTCTATCTCTTTATCTACAATGGGCGAAATTCCCGAGTTTATCTTCTCTACTTTTTCGGTTAAAACGTCAAGCGCAACAACCTCGTTTTTGCCCGACAAAAGAACCGCCAGCGATAATCCTACGTATCCTGTTCCTACAACCGTAATTTTCATAATTCACACATTTAATCCTTATAGAAGTTTTTATGCCATTCGGCGAATTTGCTTAGTCCTGCTCTTAACGAAGTTTCGGGTTTAAACCCGGTATCACGTTCAAGTGCGGTCGTATCGGCAAAAGTTATGGGGACGTCGCCCGCCTGCATCGGCACAAGTTCCTTATGCGCGTTAAAATCGTAATTTTTAGGAAGAACGCCGAACTTTACAAGTTCTTCCTGTAAAATATCAACGAAATCAAGTAAACTTTCCGGCGAGCCTTTTCCGATATTATACACTTTAAACGGTGCAACAGGCAACCCGTCTTTACCTTTTTTTTGTTCAGGGGCACGCTCGCTAACCTTAATTATACCGTTTACTATGTCGTCGATATAAGTAAAATCGCGTTTGCAATCGCCGAAATTGAAAATTTTGATTTTATCGCCCTTTATCAGTTTGTCGGTAAACGAAAAATAAGCCATGTCAGGTCTTCCCGCCGGCCCGTACACCGTAAAAAATCTTAATCCGGTAGAAGGTATATCGTAAAGTTTAGCGTAAGCATGCGCTAAAAGTTCGTTACTTTTTTTAGTGGCGGCGTATAAGGATACGGGGTTATCGGTCTTATCTTCCGTAGAATAAGGCACTTTTTCGTTTCCGCCGTAAACGGACGAACTCGACGCAAATACCAAATGTTTTACGGGATTGTGCCTGCACGCTTCCAAAATATTGTAAAACCCTATTATGTTTGAATTAATGTAAACGTCAGGATGGTCTATCGAATACCTTACACCCGCTTGCGCCGCAAGGTTTATAACCAAATCAAACTTAAATTTAATAAATATTTCATCAATAAACGCTTTGTCAGAAATATCACCTTTGATAAAAGTAAAATTTTCATTTTTTAAAAGTGCTTTCAACCTGTACTCTTTAAGCGAAACGTCGTAATAGTCGTTCATATTGTCAACGCCGACAACTTTTACCTTTTTAAACTCACTTAAAATTTTAGTCGACGTTGCCGCGCCGATAAAACCCGCCGCACCGGTAATCAAAATCGTTTTTCCGTGTAAATCAAAATTTTTTTCTCTCATTAACTCAAATTTCCTTATTTGGCTTTTATATCTATATCAGTTTCGACGTTTGTTTTACGCCTTTTCCTGAATATAATCGCTTTTATATACTTTATCGTTTGACCGAATTCATCACGTTCGAAAATGGCAATATATATGCCCAAAATTACCGCCGAAACTCCGGCGGTCATAAGCGCGGTAAGAATCCACCTTCCCCAACCCGAAGGATAGCCGTTTTTAAAGCAAAAATACGATAAAACCATCGCCGCCGCAGAAGTGATTACAATAAATATCAGTCTCCTTACCGTGTTTTTAAGCGAAAGCCAACTAAGTCTTTTTTTAGCGACGTAAACACGGTAGATAAACGTCGTTACGTAAAAGAACACAGGCCCTACGGTGACAAACGAAAAATCAATGAACGTAAGTCCTGCGGAAAGTGCTGTTCCTATGCCCGCACATATTGCCGCCTGTAAATACGTTTCCCTATAATAGCCATGCGCGTTGGTGAGCGTCAAATAAGGCTGAGTCACGCAAAAGAAAACGGCAAGCACAACGAGACCGTAAGCAATGGCAGGATACATATAATTAACGTCAAGCGTATTGCCCTTTGTATATACGAATACAAACGGCAAGTACAAAAACGCCATACACGTGCACGCAAAAGCCCCTGCCGCCGAAAACGCAAAATTCAAAAGGTTGAACACTCTTTTTTCTTCTTGCTTTTCTCGGCTTACGGTAAGGTTTCCGAACACCGCCGACACAGAAAGTTCCATAGTGTTCAAAACCATTTTTATCGTCGTATAAACAAGGTAGTACACCGAAAATACGCTTGCGATAGCAAGGTCGCCTATGAGCGACAAAAGCACGACGGGTAAACTCGTTATTACCTGTATTGCGATTTGATTAACGAGAAGATATCCCCTATTCGGTATTTTAAACGTATTTCCGTTTACTTTTTTTATAAGCGGTTTATACGTTCTTGAATAGACGATATAAAGCACTAAAACGTCCAGCGCAGTTCCGATAACCGCCGCGACGTATAATAGCATAAAGTTTAGTTTTAAGGACACTATAACGAATACCAAACCGTAGTAAACGATTTTATTCGCCATCGCCGAAAGCGACAAAATAAACCTTTGCTGATAAGACGAAAACAACACGTCAAAGTAAGACGTGAAAAACATATATGCCGAGCCGTTTATTCCAAGAACGATAAAGGCAAGCATCTTTTCCGTAAACGACACGTTGCTTCCCTTAACGAACAATCCGAACACCGGGGAAACTGCGAATACTAAAATTAAGAAGATTACGCCTATTTTACAGAAAAATTTTCTTGTGGCGTCCATTATTACCGAAATTTTGTCGTAGTCGTTTTCGGCAACCGGCTTATACATTTGGAATATCGACGCACCTGCCGCGCCCGCCTGTAAAAGATTTAATATACTTAAAACGTTAGTCACGGTTGACGCAAGTCCGTTTACTTCCGAGCCGTACGCTCCGATAATAAGTCGCGGAAAAATAAGACCGAAAACTACGAGCATCAACTCGTTTATTAAAGCGACGACGACGTTTCTTGCAGAATTAAGCGAGCGCATTTTTCACCGTCCTGTCGTACTTTTTTTCTCTGAAAATATTAGCGACGTAAATAATTACCGTAAGATACACAAGCTTATACAGCGTTGATACAGTAAGCACCGAAGAATAAACGCCGTCAATCGGCAACATAACTATCGGATAAACCATAAGCCCTATCAAAAATAATTTGATGCACGAAAATTTATTGTATTTTGCGCTGTTGATTAAAACGCTTAACAACATACCTATGCCGACAAAGAAGAAAACCGCTCCGACAATGCCAAAACTTTGAACGGGAGATTTAAATCCCGAATAAATGTTGGAAGACGCGCCCGCAAAGTAGTAAAACGGTTCAAAATGTTCTATAGCGGGAATATCGGCAAATCCCCACGAGCGTAACACCCCGTAAATCCCCATTAAAATACGTTCGCCGAAAATCGTGTCTTTAAGCACTATTTCACCGTTTAAGTACTTGTCAAGTCCCATAAGTCCCGAAGAAGAATATTTTACAAGGTTGTGCCACAAGTCTTTTTGTCCCGAAAAGTTGGTTCTGTACCCAAGCAAACGGAACAGCAGAAAATATAAGGCAACGGCAAACACGCTCCAAAAAACAATCTTTTTATCGTTCTTTTTGCTCCACGAAGATTTTTGTTTTAATATAAAGAAAATTATTATTACGCAAATGACGATGGACTGTAAAAGCGTAGTGCGGTTGTCTGCGGCAAGGATATGTATCGCGTATGCGGGAAGCAGCCAAACGTACCGCCAAAAGAACTTCCCCGTGACCGCCTTATTGTAGAACAAATAGTAGGTAAAAAAGTAAAGTATGCAGTCCGAAATAACCCTTCCCTGACTTATCCAAACGCCGCTCTCGTAAGGGATTTCAGCCGTACGCACATAGTACGCCATACCGAAGTAATTACCGGGGGTATTGCCTACTTTAAGCGAAAAACTATATACGCTTCTGAAATAAAACACGCCGACGACTGCGACGAACACTTCCAAAATAATACAAACGTAAATAGGCAAAACTATGGGCTTTGCTGTTCTTTTAAATGAAATCAAAGCGGTTTGTCTTGTTATTGCGGCGATAATCATTTCGCCGACAAACAGAGCAAGTATAAGCCCCGATACGACTAAAACGGTGTTAAAATGTAAGTCGTATTGATAATAGTTTCCGCTTAAAGCGTAAACCGACACCGAAAAAATACATATCATGCACGCAATAAAGGACGGCGAAACAATATTTTTGCCGTTTACGAAAAATATAAGCAGCGCTTCAAAAACAAGCACGACAAGTAATGCGTTTTGCATTTTTCTTCCTTTATAGCGTTTTATCTAAATAATCTATAAGTTTTATGGGCGAAAAGTAATTTTCAAAGCCCTTGTAGTCGGCACTACCTACAAAAAAGTCCGCTGTAATTTCATTTGCGTTATCGAACACGCAAACGTTTTCAGGTGTGTAAAAAGGTTCTTCTTTTACAGAGCGATTATCCGTCAAAAGTTTTTTACCCATTGTCACCGCTTCGCACGTGCGGAAAGTATAACCTTTACTGCCTTCCTGCAAAATTTCGAGTATTGCTTTTGATTTAGCGACTATTTCAAGCGTTTCGCCGTAAGGTAGTTTTTTACCGTAATAAACGTTTTCACGTTGTATTTGTTCGCTTTCGCTTACGTCAGTAAAGTAAAAATAACTTTTAAGTCCCAAAACTTCCAAATGATCATAAACGTCTATCGCCTTTTTAAGCCTGTCCTTTGCTTTCATTATGCAACAAACGTCGTATTCGATTTTCGCATTTTCAATTTTCGGGTTTGAAAATACGTCCTGATAAAGTTTCATTTTATACTTTTCGGCGTCGGATTTATCGTAAGTCATTGTCAAATCGCAAAGGGGCATAACTTCAAGTCCGTGCGACGGTTTGGTCATTTTTACCAAATCCATAAAGTATAAAACGATTTTTGCGTCCTTATACTTTTTCCTTAAATATGCAATATATTTTGCGTTGCACCAACGATTTCCCGCAAGCAACAAAAAACATATCGGCTTACCGTCGTCAAAAGTATTTTTAAATGCCTTTCCGTTCCACACCTTTTTAAAAGGCAACGGAAAAAGTTTATTCGTTTTTATCGAAGTATGCAACGAATATAAAAAAGTCAAAAACTTGCTTTTCGTGTCTATTTTACGGTAAAGATATTTTATGCCGTCTTTTCCCGCTATATCGGAAAAAGCAGCCCTTGTGTAATCGTTATCCGAACCGAAAATTACGTAGTTATACTTCATTTTTTTATAATTTCCGAAAAATACTTTTCCCACTCGGCGTAAATATTTTCCGCCGAAAATTCTTCCTTAATTTTTCCCGCATTCAAGGATAGTTTTTCGGCAAACGATTTATCGGCAAGCACTCTTTTTATCGCTTTTGCCAGCGCGGACTTGTCGCCGACGGGAACTATAATTCCGTTTACGCCGTCTTCTATAAGCGTTCTTGCACCGCCGCCCGCACAATCGGTTGAAACGCAAGGCGTATAAGCCGCCATTGCTTCGATAAGCGCGTTAGGAATACCTTCGTAATCGGAAGACATTACGAAAAGGCTTGCTCCGTAAAGTCTGACGCTCATATCTTCGCAAAATCCGGGGAATAAAACTTTATTTTCAATACCGAGTTCTTTGCATCGTTCGATATATTTTGGCGTGAGTTTTCCCTTGCCGTAAATTTCAAGCGTAAAGTCCGAAAATTCTTTTACAACTTCCGAAAAAGCGTCAATTAAAAGTTCAAAGTTTTTCTGTTCACTATGCCGCCCTGCCGCCACGATTACTTTTCGTCTTTCACCGTTAAACGGTTGAAAATCAAATCCCGTATTTACGGCGTTAGGAATAACCATACTGTTTTTAAGGGCGATTTTATCCGAATAAAACTTTTTTATTTCTTCCGTCTGAAAAACCGTGCCGTCCGCCGACTTAAAGGCATTAAGCATGCTTTTAACGGTTTTTTTGTCGTACGCTTTCGGGAAACACCTTTCACAAAGAATTATCGGACACTTTGCAAACTTTTTATAGTGCATAAGTGCCTTGATGGGCTTTGGCAAAAAAGCAACGATCAAATCGTCCTTACAATTCTTTACGTATTTTTTAAGTCTTTTAAGTTTAACAAGCGCACGTAAAGCGGAAAATTTTATTCTGCTTTTTCCTTCAAGTGAAAGAACTTTAACCCTTTCGTTTAAACCGTAAGTTTTTGCGCTTTCGCCCACCGTCAAAACGGTTACGTCGTGCCCTTTTACGGCTAAAAAGGATGAAAGGTTACACACTACGCGTTCCGCACCGCCACCCGATAATGCGCTTGTAAAAAACGTTATTTTCATTTGTCACCGTTAGGAAGTTTAATCAGTTCGCCCAACTTATAATCCCACTCCTCGGGATAAAACTTTTGCAACCCGCTGTCGGAATAAAACGTAAATTCCGAAAAAAGAATTTTTCCGTTTACTTCATAAAAATCGGTACGCAAAAAGGCAACGCCCTGACTTAAAGTTCTTGCTAAACTCAATATTTTTTCCAGACTTTTCGGCTTTTTAATTTCACCGTCAAAGTTTGGAAAATTTTGTTTTAAGTCAAGTTTGTTCCACTCCGTATCGTAATAATTTATACTTTCGTTTTTACGTTTATCGTTCAATACGGTTTGTATGATTTCAGATTGACCGTTAAAGTTAAAAATTTTATACACTATAAGGCTTTCTGAAATATCCGAATCACTTTCAACGTATTTTTCAATGATAATTCTCGGTTTTACGTTTTTATACGGCCACTCCCTACTTCCGTAAAAATAATTTGTTTTTAACCTTTTTTCTATTTTCTTTTTCGCAGATTTCCGATTAAACTTACTTTTATCCTTGACAACAATAAGTCCGCCTGAGTTGTGCGTGCACTTTATTACAAAACTATCGGGAAGCGCGTCGAAATCAATATCGTCCCATTTTTCATAAACGCCAAGCGTAGGTATTATATACTCTTCACCTATTTTTTCAGCGACTATTTTTTTCGCTTCCGCCTTATCGACCATTTTAGTATAGATAGGCTTTCTGTCGTAAAGTTTTAACCATTGCAACTTTTCGTTGAAAGTTTTAGGATTATCTAAATCGAGTTCTCGCCCTATTTTTGATTTAAAAACAGTTTTTAGATATTTATCGTCGCTCCACCCTTTCATAAAAGTTCTTTGACCTGTTTTAACAAATGCTTGTAATGGGTGATGTAAGTAAAACAACGCTTTTTTCATTTTGTTTCTCTTTCCGGAAGTTTAATCCACTCGCCGAATTTATAGTCCCACTCTTCGGGCTTAAAAGCAACGATTCCGCTATGATGATAAAAAGTAAACTCTCCGAATTTTATACGTCCTTCGATGTTGTAGAAATCCACACGAACGTGGCAAAAACCTTCAGATAACCTTTCCGCAAGTTCTTTCATCTTTTCAAAATTTTGCGGCTTTTCAATTTGCTTTTCGGCAAGTTTAAATCCGTTTATTATCGGCAAGTGATTAAAATTTTCGTCAAAAAAATCAAAGCGCGTGTCGTAAGGTCTGTCAGTCGCCACAAAAAGTGCCTTTACCTTTCCGTCAAAACAGAAAAATTTGTAATCGGCGGGACTTTTGCCGTCCCCTGCGTCGATAAACTTTTCAATGATAATTCTCGGCTTAACGTCCTTATAAGCCCACTCCCTTGCGGAATTGTAAAAGTTGAGTTTTAAATGTCTGTTTATTAACTTTTTTGCGGCTTTTTTGTCAAAGTTGTTTTTATCCTTAACGATAACAAGTCCGCCCGAATCGTGAGTACACTTTATTACAAAACTATCGGGAAGCACATCGAAATCAATGTCGTTCCATTTTTCATAAACGCCGAGAGTGGGTGTTATATATTCTTCCCCTATTTTTTCGGCGACTATTTTTTTCGCTTCCGCCTTATCAACCATTTTGGTATATATCGGCTTTCTGTCGTAAATTTTCAGCCATTGCAACTTTTCGTTGTATGTTTTAGGATTATCTAAATCAAGTTTTTTGCCCATACGAATTTTGTAAAGGCGTTTAAGATACTTTTCGTCCTTTACGCATTTGAGTAGCCCAAGTGCCCCTAACGCCTGATATATAAGCGATGGATGTTTTATAATGTCCTTTAATGTTTTACTCATTTTCCGTAACCTTTAAAAGAAGAGTTTCCCACTCTTTTACTATAATTTCGCCGTCAAATTTTTTAGCGTTTTCGCGATTTTTATTTCCAACCGTTATTCTTAACGTATCGTCAGACAATAAATATTCAAGCCTTTCTTTAAGTGCTTTTTCATCGCCGACGGGGATTAAAAAATCTTTATCTATAATTTCACAAGCCGTGCCCGTATTAAAGTCTGTCGATATACAGGGAAGTCCTATCGCCGCCGCCTCCAAAAGGGCGTTAGGAAAACCTTCGCTGTTTGACGTCATTACAAAAAGACTTGCGCTTGCAACCTTACTTAAAACGTTTTTGTCCGCCCCGCAAAGAGTAATTTTTTCTTTGGCGGAAAGTTCGTCGATTAAGTTTTGCAAATTCTCCCTTTCAGGACCTTCACCGTAAATTTTAAGCGAATACTCGTGGTATGTTTTACTTATGTCCGCAAAAGCCTTTATAAGCAAAGCAAAGTTCTTTTGTGTAGAAAGCCTGCCTACGGACACGATGGTTTTTTCGGGAACGGTTTTTCTTTCGGGAAGTCCGTTTATATTTATCGGGTTAAAAATAACAGTTTTTTTGTCATCGTTTACCTGTGAGTAATATTCTTTTACCTTGTCGCTTTGACATACGAGAAAGTCAACGTTTTTATACGCCTTATTGACGTAGCGTTGACGACGCTTACCCCTTTTTTCGGGATCAAACCTTTCCGAACTTACCCACTTAAATTTTGAATAAAACTTCCTTATAAGCCACACGGTTATGTCCGCTTCGGGAAGAAGTGAAATTACGACGTCGTAGCCGCCTTTTTTTATAAGTTTTTTAGTCTTAAAAAAGGCTTTCGGAAAGTTTAGTAATATACTAAGTTTTCTTAAAATCCCTTTTTTGACTTTTTTTATCCCGCAGTCGGTAATGCTTATATCTTCGGATAGCGGATAAAAACTTTCACCGCCAACGAAAGTGTGAACGCCTACCGAGTAGCCGTCCTTTACTAATCCGTTTGCAAGTATTGACGCTACCCTTTCCGCTCCGCCGCCGCCCATACGCGGAATAACGAACAAAATTTTCATCACTTTTTCTTTCTCAAAAACTTTTTATACAATAACTTTTGCAAAAAAATTGGCATTATTCTTACCGCCGTCTGCGCAAATTTTACTTTTAAGTAATCTTTACGGCCGGCATACCCCATTTTGTAAAACTTTTTGATAACCGCAATATACGCCTTTGAATTTTCCTTGCTTTTTCTGCGCTTGTACGCATCCTTGCTCAAACGGTAGTATAAAAGCACTTCGGGGATGTTTTTCGCAGTAAATCCGTTAAACATCATCCTGCCGAAAAGTTCCACGTCCTGATTACGGCGCATTGAAGAATAACCGCCGACGGACAAAACGTCGCTTTTTTTCATCATTACGGTAGGATGATTAAAAGGGCTTCTTCTTTTTGCAAATTCGTAAATTTCGTTTTGTTCGGTAGGGACTTCCCTTACCGATATTACGTTATTAAAGTCGTCCGAAAACTCCGCAACGAAAGTTCCGCAAACCGAAAGCGTAGGATCTTTTTCAAATTCCGCCAACTGCTTAAAACACCTTTCGGGAAGTGATATGTCGTCGGTATCCATACGTGCGACAAGTTCGTTTTTACACTCTTTAAGCCCGACGTTAAGCGACACCCCCAAGCCTTCGTTTTTTTCGTTTTTGATTCGTTTAATTACGCCGTTATTAGCCTTTTCGTATTCGTCAAGCAGGGCGTACAGTCCGTCGGTCAATTCGCCGTCTTCAACGATAACTATTTCGTCGGGCGCTGCGGTTTGGTTTAACATGCTGTCGAGCGCAGTTCTTAAAAATTCAGGATTCTCGCCACGGTATAGCGACATTAAAACGCTGTACCTTTCCATTATCCTTGCTCCGCAATCTTTTTAGCCAAAGTTAAACCTTCTTCGTACTGCTCTTTCGTTATTAAACCCTCACGCAATAAATAATCGCCGTAATCTTGGGCGGTTGAAAAGCCTTCTTCGTTTATTCCTTTCATGGTAAATACGATTTTAACCGTACGAAACAAAATTTTAATATCGCCCGTAAAAGTAATTTTTTCAGCGTACTTTGCGTCAAGTTTTAACTTGCTTTTCCAACCGATTGCGTTCCTTCCGCTGACTTGCGCAAGCCCCGTAAGTCCGCCGCGGACGTCGTGACGGCGATTTTCTTCCTCGGTCATAAAAACCATATCTTTAATAAGCAACGGCCTTGGTCCTATAAAACTCATTTTGCCTGTTAAAATACAAAAAAGTTGCGGAAGTTCGTCAAGCGAAGTTTTTCTTAAAAACCTTCCGTAGCCGGTAAGCCTTTCGCCGTCGGGCAGCGGCTTTCCGTCCTTTCCGAAAGCGGTTTTCATCGTTCTGAACTTAGGCATCCTGAAAATACGCTTGTTTTTACCCGGTCTTAACTGTATAAAAAAGGGATTACCCTTAAACGCTACCGCGCCGACCAGAGTAAGAATAATTAAAGCGGGCGATAAAATGATTATCGCAATTATGGCAAAAATGAAAGAGTAAATTCTTTTAAACCCCTTCCCGTAAAAAATAAAAGAGAATATTAAAAAGATAACGCCGGCAACCGCTACCGGAATCCACCACCAAGTCATCTGCCGTTAAAACACCCTTTTATTATTTCAATAACACGGTCTTGTTCCTGCTCCGTCATTTTAATATCCGACGGCAAGCAAATACCGTGTTTGAAAGCGTTTTCGCCCACCTTATTTTCGTCGGTTATAAAGTCGTACCCATAAAAAACCGGTTGCATGTGCATAGGCTTCCAAATGGGGCGCGATTCTATATTGTTCTTTTCAAGCCTGTCCATAATAAGGCTTGGCGTAACCCCGCTTTCGGGATCGATAAGCATAACCGTAAGCCAGTAGTTCGGCTTTGAACAGTCTTCATGCGGATTAAACACTACGGGGTAATCTTTAAGCCCTTGTTTGTATCTTTCAAAAATTGCGCGCTTTTTTGCCTTGTGTTCTTCAAGGTGAATAAGTTGCCCGCGGCCGATCCCTGCGACAACGTTGCTCATACGGTAGTTGTAGCCTATTTCAAGGTGTTGGTAAAATTTTTCCTTTTCCTTTGCCTGAGTTGCGTAAAATAAGCCTTTATCCCTTAAAGCCTTGTCATTCGTGATAAGCATTCCGCCGCCCGACGTTGTGATGATTTTATTCCCGTTAAAACTGTAAACGCCGAATTTGCCGAACGTTCCGAGTTTTTTGCCCTTATACTCACTCGAAAGTCCTTCGGCGGAATCTTCAATAAGCGCCGCACCGTGACGATTGCAAACTTCGATTATCTCGTCAAGTTTTGCAGGCGTTCCGTAAAGATGAACTAAAACTACCGCTTTTGCCGTCGGGTATTTTTTAAATGCCTTTTCCAAAAGCTCTGGGCTCATATTAAGCGTTTCTTTTTCGGAATCTATAAATACAGGCGTCGCCCCTTGATAAATAATAGGATTAACCGACGCAATAAATGTCATATCGGAACTCAGCACCACGTCGCCTCGTTTTATTCCGGCAAGCCTTGTCGCAAGGTGAAGCGCAGCGGTCCCCGAACTTACGGCAAGCGCATAAACGTTCTCATCGGCGTTTACGTAATCGACGACTTCTTTTTCAAAACCGTCAACGTTAAAACCCAATGGTGCAATCCAGTTTTTGTCAAACGCTTCTTTAATAAATTTTTGTTCTTCCCCATGCATAGTAGGGGTTGACAACATTATCCTTCTTTCCATTTTTGCGCCTATTAAAAATATACGACTTTCGTTTTTAATAACATATAAAACTGCTCAAACTATTTGAAAGAATACAAACTCTCTTATAATATTATTATTTTAATATTATAACATAATAAATAAGCGTTTTCAATATAATACTTAAATTCTTACTGTCGTTTATTAGGAATTTTACTTGTTTTTTTTCATTGAATTTTAAAAATAGAAAACGGCTTCGTTTAAAGCCGTTTTTTATTTTTTGAAGTATTTATTTAATAATGTCAGTCAGCGTTTGTATATACTTACTTACACACGTTTTTGCGGAGGCGTTTTTGTTGACAAATTCTCTGCCACCGGAAACGTAATGAGTGCCGATTTTTTTCAGTTCGTAAAAATCTTTTATTTTTTGCGCAAGTTCTTTCGGGTTTTCGGGTTCGACACAAACCCCTGCGTGCGCTTTATTTAAAACAGCTTCAAGTTCGCTACCCTTATCAAACGCCGCAATTATCGGGCTTTCACACGCCATTATTGACCACGTTTTAGAAGGCATTGCGCTACTACCCGCGCCCTTTTTGCACGTAATAAGCGACACATCCCCAAGGCTATACACTTCCGAAATCCTTTCTTCGGGAAGAAGTCTGTTTATTAAAACGTTGCCGATTTTTTCATCTTCAACCTGTGCTTTTATTCTTTCATACTCCGCGCCGCCGCCGAACAAAACGAATTTTATTTGGTTTTCATCTTTTAAAAGCTTTGCAGCCTGAATAATAGTTTCTATTCCTTGCGACACTCCGAAGTTGCCGGCATAAACGACGTGGAAGTCCTTTTTATTCAAAGACATTTCGTCAAAAAGTTTGTTGTCTTCCTTTTCAACCTTTTTAACTTTTTCCGGGTCTACCCAGTTGTAAACAACTTCTATCTTTTCTTCGGGAACACCCTTTTCAAGTAAGTTATTTTTAAAACTTTCGCTTATTACGATAATTTTATCCGCAGCCGCATAAGTTTTATTTTCTATTTTTCTGCCTATCTTCCAAATAAGCGAACCTTTTTTAGTTAGCCCGGCATTTACCAAAGAATCTGGGAAAATATCTTGCAAATTGTAAATGAAAGGAACTTTCCTTTTGTACTTTTTACTGAGTTTTTTTGCAATTTTAGCGCAAGTAAGCCCTTGCGTCGGCGGAGTACTTCCACAAAAAACATAATCAGCGTCCTTTACCCGAACGCCGCGTTTATATTGGCGCTTATTTTGTATAAAATATCTTATAAATCTTTTTAGAGTTCCACTTGGTTCTTTATAAAGTTTATATCTTTGCAAACGTAAATCGTCGTTATATAAAAACTCTTCTCTATGTTCTTTTTTACGGTAAAGTTTTATTTGTTCGTCCGTAAGTCCCCTCGAAGGTGTAGGCACAAGCATCGAAACTTTAAATCCCGCACTGCAAAAGCCCTTGACTATATCCTCTTCAAGATACATGCTTGCAGCAACTTCGGGCGCATAGTACCCATTTAAAACCAATATGTGTTTAGCAATTTTTCTGTTAAACTCCATAATTTTTTCTTCAATGGGTTTTACTTCGTCATCATTCTCTTTTCTATAAACCGCCGACGGTTTTAATACGGTTAATACTGTTTTAAAAAGAATTTTAACATCCAACTTAAACGAAACATTGTTCGCATACCATGCGTCAATCATTCTTTCGCTGTGGGAAGGTAATTGATTTCTGTGATATGCCTGACAATAGCCTGTAATCCCCGGTAAAACTTTAAGTTTTT
The DNA here is from genome assembly GCA_034184645.1 of Clostridia bacterium. Classification (GTDB taxonomy): domain Bacteria; phylum Bacillota; class Clostridia; order Christensenellales; family Borkfalkiaceae; genus UBA1259. The sequence goes on from JAXFZW010000058.1 coordinate 14,022, forward strand.
CTCTCTCGATTTCATTAAAAGAATCAAGTTGAGAATCAAGCACCGGTCTGGGGCCGATAAGAGTCATTTGACCTGCTAATACGTTTAAAAATTGCGGAAGCTCATCAATACTCAACATTCTTAAAACTTTTCCAACCCTGGTTTGCCTTTTGTCGGTGGGAGAGTTATATGTGCTACCATCCTTATTTAATAAGTTTGGCGAATTTACCTTCATGGAACGGAATTTTAACATTCCGAAAATCTTACCGTTTTTACCCACCCTTTTTGAAACGTAAAAAACAGGACCGGGATCGTCGATAAAAATTATCGGCGATAAAAGTATTATAAACAGCAGCAATACCGGAAGTATTATTAAGCAAAACAAAATATCAAAAAGTCTTTTAAAAAAATATTTATACACTATTATTGCCTCTTATAACTTTTAATCAATTCAACAACTCGGTTTAAGTCGTCAATTCCGTATCTTTGATCACACGGTATTGTCAAAACAGTTTCAGAAACATATTTTGAGTCTTCATAAAGAGATATCAAATTGTTTTCTCTCCAATGTATATTACAATAAACATCGTTTGCGACCAAGTATTTAAAAAGAGAGTCCCGTTCATTTGTCATTACGACCATGCCCATAGGAACGGAATCTGATTCCCTTTCGAGCGGTCTAATAAAATCAAATTTTGAAAAGGCATTAAACAAAAAGTCGTAATTTTCAATTCTTTTTTTTGCTATAAAGTCAAAGTCTGTTTGCTTTAAAAGATTTTCCGATATTTTTGAAATACTACGGACGGTATAGTCTGAAAAAAGACATTCCGTTGCTTTTTTATAATAATTCAAATATTCGTTTTTATCAAGGTTAGCGTTTTTTAAATATTCGCTTTTCATTAATTGAGCGACTAAATAATACAACGTGTAATCATTTATCTCATCAACTATTTTAAAGTCCGGCAACTCGCTTTTTGAGGCGATAAAACCGCCATCCGGTATAGCAAACCACTTCCTTTCACTACCAATAATATAGTCCCCAAAGATAAAAGACTCGCCATTTGCCAAAAGATTTAACGTAATATCCTGAACAACGGTTACACCTTTATTTTGTAAACCTTTTATCGTCGATAAAACTTCCTGCGTAAATCCCTTTCCAAAATATTCACAAGCATAAATAACATCGTTTTGACCGCAAGATATGTTTTTTATATCAAAAGTTAAATCCTTATTGACCTTATAAGGCGTAATTTTAACTTTTGATCGTTTTAACGCATCTATAACCGATGAGCAAATAAAACAAGGAACAAAAACATTGTCAACACCTCTTTGCTGATGCAAATAATTGAAAAGTGCTTCTATTGCCGACCTACCGGTATTAAAGTGCTTTAAATTATAAAAGGTGTTTTTCATAAACGGAAAAACTATTTCCTTTTTTCCTGCGGATAAAGAAAATAATTTTTCCGTATTAAGTTCAATAATACTTCCTATCTCCATATTATAACTAAACCTTAAAACGCTATTATTTTCGGTTGCCGAAAATTACTTTTTCTATTTCCACAAAAGCGTTTTGAGCGTTACGCTCCGCCTTTTCTACGGTATCAGCCTTCGCCACAACGTATCCGCACCCGTCAAGGTTGGTATGATACTCGTTTACCGTTTGACCTAAACTTATATGTTCGAATATCTCAACGTTGTACTTTTTTTCTATCGCTTTAAAATCCGGAATTGCAACGACCTTACCGCCCTTAAATGCCAATAACCTTGTTGCTACGGCTTTATGAGCATGTTTCTTCAATCTAACTTTTTCGCCGACCGCATTTTTAATCATATTTTCAACATAGGCGATACCTGTTCCGTAAGGTATGACGCAAGGACCTATCATATTGCCGCCCATGCGTGCCCCTACATCTACTATGTGAATTTTGCCGTATTCGTCAATAATCATATCCATATTGACCGAACCAAAGCTTATTCCTAGTGCTTTTATCGCCTTTTTAACATGTTTTTTCGCTCTGTTTTCAATACGGCGATTAAGTCCGCTCGGCATACAATGTCCAAGTTCCGCATAATATGGAGGATTGGTCATTATTTTCCGCATAATACCGAGGACGTGGACTTTACCGTTTACAACAAGACTTTCTGCCCCATACTCATTTCCTGTAAAAAACGTCTCAACTATTGCCTTTTCTATTCTTGATTCTTTAATCGCAAATTCACATGCGTTTTTCAATTCTGTCGCTAAGTCAACACGCGTCGTAGCTCTACTACCTGAACCGTCTGCAGGCTTTACAATTACCGGAAATTGCAATTGTTCCGCTATGAAATCAATATTTTCCCCTTTGCCGATTATTCTTGCGTTTTTGTCGTTTTCAATCACACAAAGTCTTTTTCTTGTCTCAAATTTATTTTTTACAAGCTCAGCGACGGAGTATTTTATTCCGCGTAATCCCATTTTTTCAGCGATATACGCCGCAGTTAAAACCCCATAATCGGTGGCGGCTGTAATAACCCCGTCAACCTCATTTTTTATAGCATACTCCAAACATTTTTCCTTATCAACTATGCTTATTACAGCATGCTCGTCAGCGGACAAAAAACCTATTGCGTTTTCATCACCATCGACTGCATATACCTTATAGCCAATTTGCTTAGCCTTTTTTATGACGAAATCTTGTAAAAAACCTGCGCCGATTATAAGAATTTTTTTTGTCATTATCTTTTTATTTTTCATTTATAAACTTTACTTCTTTTAGTTTAGCAATATTTGTTTATAACTATTCGCTACGTACTCCACTTCTTCGTCGGTTAAAAGCGTGTGAAGGGGCAAAGTAATTTCACCCTTGAAATGCTCGTAAGCGTTGGGGTAATTTTTTATATCGAACCCTAAGTTTTTATACGCCGTATGCATAGGTAACGGTTTGTAGTGAACGTTGCACGCAATTCCCCTTTCAGCCATTTTAACTATAATTTCGTTCCTTTCCTTTTCGGTAATATCAGGAACTTCGGTTATATAAAGATGCCCCGAAGACAAATAATCTTCTGTGTAATGGTTAAGCGTTTTTACGCTGAGCGGACGAAGAACGGAATCGTATTTTTCAATAATTTCCCTTCTCCTTTTAAGCAATCCTTCGTATCTTGATAGTTGTCCAAGTCCCATTGCTGCGGCAATATCGGTCATATTACATTTATAATACGTCCCGACAATGTCGTATTCCCACGCGCCGAGTTTAGTCTTTGAAAGCGCGTCTTTTGACTGACCGTGCAAAGATAAAAGTTGAATACTATGATAAATTTCATCGTCGTCCAACACTCCCCCTTTCCACGTAAGCGCACCGCCTTCGCCCGTCGTCAAATTTTTAACCGCATGAAAGGAAAACGCCGAAAAATCCGCAATACTTCCTACCTTTTTACCTTTATATTCCGCACCCAAAGCGTGAGCCGTGTCGGCAAGAACTATTACCCTGCCAAAGGCTTTTTGCATAGCATTTTTTGGTTTGAATAACGATTTTTTTCTTTCTACTATTTCAAAAATCTTCTCGTAATCACAAGGAACCCCGCCAAGGTCAACGGGAATAATAACTTTCGTGCGTTCGGTAATCGCTTTTTCAAGCGCATCGTAATCAATATTAAGACTACCTTTTTCACAGTCCACTAAAACGAGTTTTGCCCCGACGTGACAAACCACGGACGCTGACGCCGTATAGGTATATGCAGTAGTAATTACTTCGTCACCTTCGCCTACTCCTAATCAATGCTATAGAGCGCGAC
>JAXFZW010000059.1:0-2545 GCA_034184645.1 Clostridia bacterium
ATAAAAAAAGGTATGGAACCCAACGAAGCGTACGAAAAGGCGAAAGGTACTTACGGTCGCTTTAAGAAGGAAGACGGGGCGGTTAAATACATCGACCCGAGAAAGGAATAAGGGGGATAAAGAGAATGGCTACTTTTGAAGGATATGAAAGACGTGAAAGCAAAATTCTCGGCGTACTTAAAGAATACGGCATTAAGTCCGTTGACGAGTGCAAAGAAATCTGTGATAAATACGGTATATCTCCTTATGACATAACACAGGAAACACAGCCTATCTGCTTTGAAAATGCAAAATGGGCATACACCGTAGGTTCGGCAATCGCTATAAAAGCCGCTGAAAAAACGGGCGATAAAAGCGCCGCTACCGCTGCTGCAAATATCGGCATCGGACTTCAATCTTTCTGTATTCCCGGCTCTGTCGCCGAAAACAGAAAGGTAGGTTTGGGGCACGGAAATCTCGGCAAAATGCTTTTATCCGAGGAGACCGAATGCTTCTGTTTCTTAGCGGGACACGAATCGTTTGCCGCGGCAGAAGGCGCAATCAAAATCGCGCTCAATGCAAATAAAGTCAGGGTTAAACCTTTAAGGGTTATCTTAAACGGTCTCGGAAAGGACGCCGCTTATATTATTTCGAGAATTAACGGCTTTACCTACGTTGAAACCGAATTCGATCCTTATACCGAAGAAGTTAAGGTTCTCGAACAAAAACCGTTCAGCAAAGGTCCGAGAGCAAACGTAAAATGCTACGGTGCGGATAACGTACCCGAAGGCGTTGCGATTATGCGTCTTGAAAACGTTGGCGTTTCCATTACCGGAAACTCCACCAATCCCACGAGATTCCAACATCCCGTTGCAGGTACTTATAAAAAATGGTGCAATGAAAACGGTAAAAAATATTTCTCGGTTGCATCCGGCGGCGGCACGGGAAGAACGCTTCACCCCGACAACATGGCGGCAGGTCCTTCTTCTTACGGCATGACGGATACTATGGGAAGAATGCACAGCGATGCGCAATTTGCGGGGTCTTCGTCAGTTCCGGCACACGTTGAAATGATGGGCTTGATCGGAATGGGTAACAACCCGATGGTCGGCGCTACCGTTGCTTGTGCGGTTGCTGTTGCGGAAGCACTTGCAAAATAGTTTAATTAAATAACCGAAAGAACCGCATATCATTGCGGTTCTTTTTTGTTTAAATATGATTTTTGCCGTCAAATAAACAAAGTAATTAAAAATAGCCGACATATACGTATATTTTATTATTTAAATACTTGAAAAAAGTCTAAAAAAATGATATTATATTTTGCGGCAAGAAATTTGCTAAATTTTAATCTAAAGGTGAAAAATGGAAGTTATAAAGAATTTGAACGGTCAGACGCTTACGGTATCTTTGACAGGTAGTCTTGATACGGTGACTGCACCTGACCTTGAAAAATCGCTTGAAGATCTTTCGGGTGTAAACCAACTTGTTTTTGACTTGATTGATCTTGATTACGTTTCTTCCGCAGGGCTTCGTGTCTTCTTGAATACTCATAAAAGAATGATGCCCGTAGGGAAAATGCTTATTAAAAATGCAAATGAAAGCATAATGGAAGTTTTTGAGATTACAGGCTTTACGGACGTTCTTAATATTGAGTAATTTAAGGGAACAAAATGGACGCACATTGTCAAAAAATTTTTAACGAATACGTCGCAAAAAAACCGATTTACGAAAAACTGTGCGAAGTCGTCACTTCAAATTTAAAGAAAAGTTTAAGTAACGGAAGGCTTATCGCAGGTATTGAAGCGCGCCTTAAAACCGAAAATAGTCTTAAAGGCAAGCTTGAATTAAAAGGTATGAAATACTCTTCGCTTTCGGATATAACCGATATTCTCGGCGCAAGGGTAATTACTTTCTATACGGACGATATTGAACCTGTTGCGGCAGTTATTGAAACGATTTTCGACGTCGATTGGGAAAACTCCGTCGATAAACGTAAAATTCACGAATCCAATTCGTTCGGGTATATGTCGTTGCACTATATTTGCAGACTTCCCGAAAGGATTTTTAAGGACGAAAATTATCCCGAAATAAACGATATTCGTTTTGAAATTCAAATGCGTACCGCTTTGCAGCACGTTTGGGCAACGATCGAACACGATATGGGTTATAAAACGGACGTAGAAATTCCTATTGAGTATTCAAGGGCGCTTTCACGTCTTGCAGGGCTTTTGGAAATCGCCGACGAGGAATTCAGAACCGTCCGTGAAAAGATATTCGATTATAGAAGAAAGGTATTAAAACTCGTAAAATCGGGCAACTTCGACGACGTAAGTTTCAGCGTCGACAGCTTTAAAAACTATCTTGAAGTCGAACCGTTTAAGCCTATAACGGAGAGTATTGCGTCCGCTCTTCATACGGAAGTTCAGCCGGCAGGGTTATTGCCGTACTATTCCGTGTTTAAAACTCTCGGCGTAAAAACTCTTGGAGATATTGAAAAAATCAAAAAAGAATGCACCGACGACGCAGTCAGGCTTGTGGTCTATCAAATAGGCGACAAGGACATCGA